>NZ_BEHC01000014.1:65157-101810 GCF_003112495.1 Enterococcus sp. H57 | reverse complement strand
TAGCGCCGATTGTAGTGAGGGGTTGCCCCTTGTGAGAGTAGGACGTCGCCACGCAAAGGCAAAAAGATGAACTAGAAATAGTTCATCTTTTTTTGTTTAAATCTTTTGCTAAGTTGAACTAATAGAGTCTTTTATGAATATCGAAGTTAGTTTTTCACCTAACTTCGTTTTTTATAGTTGGTTATTATAAAATAGTAATATAGCTGATTTGGATTCAATTCATATTTATTTATAAATCAAAAATACAGAGAATAGTATATAAATGTCCTTTCCTATTCTTAAAATGATGTTTGTACTTACTTAAATTAGGTATAATTAGTATATGTTTTGTGAGAAATTTAGACTTACAATAAGCAGTGAATTTATAATCAACGTATAGGAGACATGGATGAAATGAAACTAATTGGTATAGATTTAGACGGTACTCTTTTGAATTCTGACCAGAGCATTAGTCAAAAAAATGCAAGAACAATGAAACATTTACCGGAAGACTGTTTTCCATTCATTTGTTCTGGAAGAGAAGTAGAAGACATTAATAATATTCTCAAAAAATCTGGTTTAAGGATACCAGCAGTAGGGTTAAATGGTTCTGTTGGATTTGATGGAGAAAAAAAGATATTTGAGTCTTCCTTCGATAAAAATGATGTAAAAAAAATTGATTCTGTCCTATCGAAATTTCCAACCAAAATATATACAAATCTCGGAAGTTATGAATCTCAGAATTATAAAAATAAAATGAAAAAAATTTTTCACGAGGTAGGGAGTGAATTTTCTATCAAAGAGCTAAACTATGAGCTTGAGTATGAAAAATCTATTTGTTCAATCCCTTATAATAATATTGAGGAAATTATAGAAAAGGATGCTATCAGCATTTACAAATTTTTTATTTTTATTCCTAATCGTCAATTGAAAGCTAATATATTTAACCATTTGAAAAAGATGCTAAATGTGTCTGTTACTGAATCGGCACCTGTAAATATTGAAATCGTACCTCAAAATGTATCTAAAGGTGTGGTGTTTGATCGTTTGGAATCAATCTACAATTTAAAGAAACCTTTGAGAATCGCGATCGGAGATAGTTTAAATGACTTATCTATGTTTGAAAGTGCAGATATTAGTTTTGCAATGGGAAATAGTCATCAAGAAATCATGAAAAAAGCTGATTATGTCACTGTTTCAAATGATAAAGACGGAGTATCTCAAGCATTTGAAAGAATTCTTACCATATAAACTAATTAAGGTAGTATAGAACATAGAATTCTAAATACGGAAAAATGGAGCATAAATTCCAGTACAAATAGTACTTCTTCAGTGTCAAACGAAGCGAATATAACATAGATATTTAGGATTGTGACAAAAATCATGTCACAATCTTTTTTTCGAATAAACTTATTTTTTGAAGTCGGCCATTTATCGTAATTTCTTTGCATAATACGAACAAATTTTCGGTTATTGATGAAAAAAAACATTGAAAATGGTATGATAAAAGAAAAAAAGGAGGAAATTTTTAATGGTGAAATTTATCCATGCGGCAGATTTACATATGGATCGGTCATTTGAAGGACTGACAACTCTTGATAAAACTGTACAGGAAAAACTATTGAAGACGAATCTGACCGTTTTATCAAATATCATTGAACAGGCAATAATAAATAACGTTGATTTTGTTTTACTTGCAGGAGATAATTTTCATCAAAATCGTCCTTCATTAAAAATACAGAAACATTTTTCAGAACAGATGAAACGGTTAGAAAAGAACCATATACCTGTATTTATAATATTCGGAAATCATGATTTCTATCAAAAAGAGCGGTATTGGTTCTCCTTTCCTAAAAATGTCCATTTATTTACATCCGAAACGGTAGAGACAAAAAAAATAACGATAAAAAGTGGAGAAACTGTCTCTCTCAGTGGATTTAGTTATCGTCAACCGTGGATTCAAAAAGACAAAGTGATGGAATTTCCTTCTAGAGAACTCACAGATTACCATATTGGGTTGTACCACGGGGAACCTGGCGTCTCTCAAAAAGGAAACTATGCTCCTTTCCAACCCTCAAAGATGCAAGAAAAGGGATACGATTATTGGGCTTTAGGGCATATCCATGTGCCAACGGTCTTAAATGAAAAGCAAACAATTGTTTATCCAGGTGCGCCTCAAGGTCATACTAAAAAGGAACAAGCTTCTACATCTATTCTACTAGTTGAATTAAGTAAAGGAAGTTGCCAAATACATCCGATTAAAGTAGCAGAGGTCTATTGGAAGACAAAGGAAATATCATTGAGGAAAGCAAGAACGACAAAAGAGGTCATTGTTCACATTCGTCAGCAGCTTTCAAAAGTAGAGGATGGATTTAGTTTAATTGAGATAAAATTAAAAGATTATGACCATCTCAATACAGATGTTTTGGAACGGATACAATCAGGAGAGCTATTAGACTATTTGTTAGAGGAATTCTCAGATAGGATAAATGATTTCTTTATTTGGCGTATTTCTCTCATAGAGAATACTTTTTATACGAAGATCCCACTTGCTGCTTCTGCTAAATTGATGGAACAGTTATTTCAATACTATCAGACACCTCAAGATTTCCAACAAATTTTAAATGAAGTATATAGTCATCAAGAAGCGGCTAGAATATTGAGCGAACTGCCGGAATATCAAGAAGAAACACTTGAAAAAGCCAAGCAGCTGCTTAATCAAGATTTTTTATTTGAGGAGGATCAGGAATGAAGATTTTAAGGATCGAGATTGCTGCTTTTGGAAAATGGCGTCAAAAAAGTTTTGACTTTTATTCAGGCAATCAGCTGATCTATGGGGGAAACGAAGCAGGAAAATCAACGATTTATCAATTTATTCAAGCAATATTATTTGGTTTCCCTTCAAAAGGCCGTAAAAAAAAGGATTATACACCAAAAGACGGCTCAGCCTATGGCGGCAAAATATGGCTTAAACATCCTGTATATGGTGAATTTGCTGTCGAGCGCTACAAGCAGCAAAATCGCGGAAAATCGAAGGTGTGGCTGGGGGATCAAGTGGGAAGTGATGAGTTACTAGAAAAACTGATCGCACCTTTGACGAAAGAGTTATTCCAGCAGGTATTTACTTTCCAGCAAGAGCAGTTGATGGAACTAGATCATTTGAGAGAAAAAGAGCTACATGATGCGCTGATTTCTTTAGGCATCACGGGCAGTTCTCAAGTATTCCAAAAGCGGCAAGAATATTATCAGAAAGCACAACAATTATTCAAGAAAAAAGGCCAAAAACTACTAATCAATCAAAAATTAAATGAATGGAAAGAGCTGCAAGAAAAAATTCATCAAAAACAAGAACAGGAAGCTTATTTTGGCAAGTTGATCCAACAAGAACAGGAATACGAGTCGCAACAGCAGCAGTTATTGGCACAATTAAAAGAGGCGAACAAACAATTTTCATTAGCCAGACAGCAAGAACTTAATTTTTCTTTATATGAAGAATGGCAATCTCTCAAAAAAAACAGCACTACAGGTCTTCCTGATGAGCAACTTCTTTTAGATCTGGAGTCTTTCTCCAAACGGTATCAGCAAACAAATGAGCGTTTGGAAGAATTAGAAGCAACACTGGAAAAGCATAGCGGGATGGATCAGCAGTCAGCCAGATATTATTTTTATTTAGAGCAGGAGCAGGAACTAAAAGATCTCCAGCAACTTCAATTTACAGCGGAACAATTAAACGAAGAATGGCAAAGATTACAAATTGAGACTAGAGAAACAAATTCAGAATTGAAGATTTTGGAACAAAGGTGGCATTGGCAGAAAAATCCGTTACCGGAAGAATTTTTATATGAAGAAGAATGGAAGCATCTTCTGGCTGAAGAAAGAAGGATTGCTGATCTAGAAAGCCAGATTTCTGTGCGTCTCCAAATAGCTAAAGAACAGCAAGAGATGATTGAAGCAGAAGTGAATGACTTGGAAGAGACCTATCCAGCATTATTACAAAATCAGTCAGAGATAGCACCAGTCTCTTCATCTAAACCGTATATGCTGATGGCTGGCGGAGCAATAATCATTGCAGGTATATTTGTACCAATGCCCTTGAAAGTGATCCTTTTACTAATTGGTGCAGGCATGATTGGCTATTTCTTCTACAAAAGGCAACCAAAAATTAAAACTAAAAATGATTTCTCTGAGATAAAAGGAATGTGGCAAGAAAAACTAGGACAACTTGATCTAGCCTTAGCTCAATTAGCTGAAGCAGAAGAAAAACAAAAGAGAACTGGAGAAGAAAAACAGATTCTTCAGCAAGAAGTATATCGTTTTGCGGATCATCGGCACTTAGGAAAGATGGATACGCTCAAACTCATGAAAGAATATGGACAGGAAGTCATAGATTATCAGAAATTATATGGCGTATTTGAGCGGAAACATAAAAGAGAACAGGAAATACAAGAAAAACTACGACAAATCGACCAAAAATTTGAGTTTGTTAAAGAATGGTTACCGATACAAGATAAGACAATTTCAGAAAAAATGGTATTGCTTTCCCGTTTTATACAAGAGATGGAACAGATGAAATTTGCCAGAAGCTATCAGCAAAATACTTTATTGAAGCAAGAAATCAATCAATTGAAAAAGAAACAAAAAGTATGGATACAAGAATACAGCGAACAATTGACTCAAGCAGGCTTATCTTATCCTTCGGAAGTACCTGTCTTTTTACAAAAAGCCAAACAAGCCGAACAGCAGATGAAAAGATACAATGAATTATCGGAAATGCTTACTCCACTATTTCCTGAAGAGCTGACAAAAGAGAAATTATCTGTAAGACTGCGCCAACTGAAAGAAAAGCAATGCCAACTCCAGCAAGAAGAAAAAGAAGCAAGTGAAAATCGGCAACGACTCCAACTTCAAGTAGAAGAGTTGCAAAGAGACGGCACATTGGACGAACTTTATCAACAAGCTAGCCGGCAAAAAGCAAAATTACAGGAATTACTGGAGGAATGGGGAGCACTTGAAATCGCCGGGACATTCTTAGGTGATCTTTCAACAGTGATGAGTGAAAGACAATTACCCCAGTTGTTAAGAGCAGCAGGTGATTATTTAGGTATTTTAACAAAAGGAAATTATCAGAAGATATTACTGAAAAATGATACACTGACTTTAACAGACGGATATACAGAATTTCCCATCTATGAGTTATCTACAGGTACGAAAGATCAGCTGATTATGGCGATGAGATTTGCTTACCTCTCATTAGAAGCTAACCGTTCGATATGCCCGATCATCATTGATGATGGCTGGCTTCATTATGATCATCAGCGAAAGTATCAATTAGCTGAACTTTTAGCTAAATTTGGAGAAAAGTATCAAATAATTTGTTTTTCTTCTGATAAAGAAATGGTAAGCTATTACCATGAGATGAACCAAATCGTAAAACAATTAGAAGGAGCAAATAATGAAAAAAATTCGTGATTTAGTAATCGATGAGCAGTTTGAACAATTTGTCCTGATCAAAAGTGCAGATGTAAGAATCGCTAAAAACGGAAAAAAATTTATTGCTTTTACTTTCCAAGATACTTCAGGTACTATCGATGGTAAATACTGGGATGCTTCGGAGGAGGAAATCAATAAATTTACAGCCGGCACAGTCGTTTTTCTAAACGGTAAAAGAGAGGTTTATCAAGGAAACCCTCAAGTAAAGATTCTTCATATGCGCTTAACAAGGGTAGATGAGCCAGGAGAGCCTAGTTTATACATGGAAAGAGCCCCTTTGAAGAAAGAAGAAATGGAAGAAGAAATCAATCAATTGTTGTTTGAGATCACCAATGCGCATTGGAATCGTATTGTTCGCTATCTACTTAATAAATATCAAAAACAATTTTTTGAGTTTCCGGCAGCAAAAAGAAACCATCATGCATTTGCCAGTGGATTAGCTTATCATACTTTGACAATGCTTCACTTAGGGAAATCAATCGCCGATGAATATCCTGAGCTGAATCGAGCATTGTTGTATGCTGGTATCATTTTGCATGATTTAGGAAAGGTGATTGAACTTTCCGGTCCTATGTCGACAGAATATACGCTTGCAGGAAATTTGATCGGTCATCTGGTATTGATTGACGAAGAAATAACTAAAGCCTGTCTTGCGTTGAAAATCAGCGAAGCTGACGAAGATGTTCTCGTATTACGTCATATGGTTTTAGCACACCATGGCTTATTAGAATATGGCTCACCTGTACGTCCAAGAATAATGGAAGCAGAAATATTACATCAAATCGACAATATCGATGCTTCGATGCAGATGATGTTGACTTCGATTCGTCAAACAGAACCAGGAAAATACACCGATCGGATTTTCGGTATGGACAACCGAAGTTTCTATATACCAAAAGATTTATAGCAAAAATTTATTTTTTTCATTCAAAACAAAAAAAGCGAGACATAAGTCTTCGCTTTTTTTGTTTTCTTTTATTTTGATGAATCAGTTGTTTCTTCAGTTGAAGATTCTTTTGTTGAATCAGTTGATTTTGTGTCAGAACTCTTTGTTGAAGCTGTAGTTTCACTTGAGTCTTTCGTACTTGATGAAGTTGTTGTGAATGCACTCAACACATTTTCAAAGGCATCATCTTTGATTTTTACATTTGCATCTTTTAATTCTTCACCGATTACTTTAGTTGTGAATGCATTGTCACTTAGTTTAGTTTCAGTAGCGATATCTTTTAGTTGATCTTTGTATTTATCCATGTCATTGCCTTTATTTTGGTTTTTCACCATTTTGACAACGTAGTATTCTGTCGCATAAGAAGTAGGATTTGTTGTAGTAATAACATCGGAGATCTCACCGTCTTTCAATTTGAAAGCTGCTTCTTTTACTTCTGCAGGAATAGTTGTTGTCGTTGAGTCGAATTTAACTTTACCGCCATCTTCTTTTGTCTCTGTATCAGTTGATTTGTCTTTGGCTAATTTAGAGAAATCATCTCCATCATCCGCTGATTTTTTCACATCTTTTGCTTCATCTTCACTTGATAATTTGATGATTTGTGCTTCTACTTCTGGATGGAAAGATTTCCAAGCAGTTTTCAAATCGTCATCTGTAATATCTACGTGAGCTTTCAAGCCAGCTTCAAAAGCTAAATTGTTACGAATATATTCTTTATAAGTATCTTTCGTATATCCAGCAGCTTCTAATTGTGATTCAAAAGTATCACCTAATGATTTCGCTTGTTTGTCGTATTCTGCATCCACTTGCTTATCGGTTACTTTATCGCCATATTTGTTATTGAATACTTTATAAATGATCATCCGTTGTACTAAGGATTGGTTCGATGATTCAAGTTTTGCTTCATCATAGAAATCAGATACAGTGATCGTTCCGCCTTTCATCGTTGCGATATCTTTATTAGTATCGCCTGAACAAGCTGCTAGAGTTAAAACAGCCAACGCACTAGTAGCTGCCAAAATAATTGATTTTTTTTTCATTAAAATTTGCACTCCTGTAATTAGTTATTATTTTTATATATTAACTATACCATATCCCATTTCCTTTAAAAACGTTGTCGTGGTAGTTTCAAACAAAATTCAAAATTTCATCACATTCCTAGGAAATACGCAAACTTTTCTCACTTATATAGTTAAATCTGTTGAGAAAATAATCATTATTATATTTGTTCAGGATACTCTGGCAGATCAGCTTTTAGTTTTTCTACTTGTTCATTGATTTGTGTGATACGTGGTTCGGCTTGGAATTTAAAATCTTCGATATCTTTTTTGATTGCTTCTTGGAAAGCAGGAATCACAGATTCAGCTGTTTCTTTTGTTTCGATCAATGCGCTTTTAAAATGATTCAGGCTGTTATTTAAATCATTTGTCAGAGTTGTTGCTTCTTCCAATTCTTCGATCAGTTTCTTTCTTGTTTCATTCCCGCTCCTGGGCGCCAATAACAGACCTCCGACAGTGCCAGCAGCAGCTCCAAATAACAGTCCTTTGAAAAAGTTTTTAATCATCGCAGGACACCTGCTTTACGATTGTTTCTTGAATAGCTTTTAGTTCTTCCGATCCATAACTATCTTGATGATTGACAAAGTGAATAGAAAAATCATCCTCTTTGCTGTAGCGAGGGACTAAATGGATATGTGAATGAAAAACAGATTGATAGGCTAGTTCACGGTTGTTATTCAAGATATTAAGACCTTTCATTTCTGGAAAAGCTTTTTCCAATGCTTGAGCAATCTTAGGCACACGCGAAAAAACCTCTCCTGCAAGTTCGGGATCATATTCAAAAATATCTGCTACATGACGTTTAGGCACAACTAATGTGTGTCCTTTCGTTGCTTGAGAGATGTCTAAAAAAGCATAGACCTTGTCGTCTTCATATATTTTATAGCTTGGGATTTCTTGATTGATGATTTTGCAAAAAATACAGTTTTCCATATAAAACATCCTTTCTATAAAGAATAAATACTTCAGCTTAACTTTACCATAAGTTAAAGCTATTGTAAGGAAAAAAACAAAATACCGTCATTTTCTTCGTGGTATAATAAATAAAAATAAATGGCGGAGGAAAAAGAATGAGTTTAATTATCGATCATGTCACAGGGGGGTACGGACATCTCCCTGTGTTAAAAGATATCAGTTTCGATGTACAGCCTGGAGAGATAGTAGGGTTGATTGGACTGAACGGAGCAGGGAAAAGTACGACCATCAAGCACATTATCGGTCTGCTGGAAGCTTCAAAAGGAACGATAGAAATCAATCATCTATCCTTAAAGAAAAATACGGAAGAATATCGCAAACAAATTGGGTATATTCCAGAGACTCCTTCTTTATATGAAGAATTGACATTGAGAGAACATATCGAAGTCACTGCGATGGCCTACGATATACCTATGGATACAGCAATGAAAAGAGCAGAAAAGTTGTTGGAGACTTTTCGGTTATCTAATCGTCTTGACTGGTTCCCAGCTAATTTTTCAAAGGGAATGAAACAGAAAGTGATGATCTTATGCGCCTTTTTGATCGAGCCTTCTTTATATATCATCGACGAACCATTTTTAGGCTTGGATCCACTAGCTATCAATGCATTGCTTGAATTGATGGTAGAAATGAAAAAAGAAGGAGCCGGTATTTTGATGTCTACGCATATTTTAGCTACTGCAGAAAAATATTGTGATCGTTTTGTGGTCTTACATAACGGAGAGATACGAGCAGACGGTTCTCTTGAGATGTTGAGAAAAGAATTTCAGCTGCCGGATTCTTCTTTGGACGAAATCTATATTGCTTTAACAAAGGAGCAGGCACATGAGTAGTTTTTTTCAAAAACGTTTAGCAAGACATCAAAAGAAAATGATGAAATATATGCGTTATGTATTGAACGATCATTTTGTTTTAGTTTGTCTTTTCTTGATTGGCGGTGTGGGATTATATTATTCTAATTGGTTGAAAACCCTGCAGCCACCGTTTGCAATTGGAGGGCTCATAATCTCTGTATTTTGGATGCTCTGTTTATTCGTGGGTAAGATGGCTACTTTTGCAGAGGCAGCAGATATTGTTTTTTTACTTCCTAAAGAAAAAGAAATGCAAACCTATTTGGAACGAGCTTTTCGCTATTCTTGCATTTTTCCGTTGATCTTTTTGATATTGGCATGCGGATTGGCCATGCCATTAGTGGTGGTTAGTACGGAGCAATCCTTTTCGATGTTTTTCGTCTATCTGATCATATTATGGAGTTTGAAATTCAGTCATCTGCAAATCAAGAGAGCAGAATTGTTTCGACTAGATCAACAAGTTATTCGTTATTGGAAATTAGGCTGGTTTTTTTCTTCTCTGATCTTTTTGTTTCTATCATTTTATTGGATGATATGGGCAGGAATAGCAGGTGCATTAGTACAGGCAAGTCTATATTACTGGTTTTTGTGGAAGCAACAAGAAAAAGGATTGGATTGGGAGAAAATGGTGCATGTAGAAGAACATAGGTTGCATCAGATCTATCAATTTATCAATTTATTCACAGATGTTCCTGAAATTACGGCAAAGATCAAAAGAAGACGCTATTTGGATCCTATATTGACTCATATTAAAAGAGAATCAAAAAACACTTATCTTTACTTGTTTGCAAGAAGATTGGCAAGAGGTTCTGATTTTAGTGGTCTTTATTTCCGATTAGTAATTATAGGTGGGTTATTGATTGCCGGAGTAGTCGACTTTTATTTTAGTCTGATTATCGGTTTCTTATTTTTATATTTGATCGGTTTCCAACTGTTACCTTTAGCGAACCAGTTCCGCTATATGGTTCTCGTTCAGCTTTATCCAATCCATAAGAATCAGAAGAAGCAGGCGATTCAGTATCTACTCACATGGGTATTAATTATCGCGTCGGTTATTTTTGGTTTGATTGCTGCAGTCGTATTAGATGGGCAGCAGCGATGGGTTCCGCTAGCGGCTTATTTGATTGTTACTATGCTCTTTGTTAAACTATATGTACCAACTCGTTTGAAGAAGATGTCAGACTGAAAACAAAGCTGTGTAGGGTAAAAATGAGAATGAAAAATAGAGCGTTGACAGTAAGAATGCTGTTCGTTCTATTTTTTTTGAGAAAAGCTGGTTTTTTGAATGGCAATTAAATGAAAAAGAACGTATATGTGCTTGACGTGTAGTGTTCAGGCGACTAGAATAATAAGTACTGCAAAACAAAGAGTAAGAGGACGGGAGAATGCATGATGGAGTTTCAGTTAGACCAAGAGTGGCGGTTACGTCCCATCAAAGGCGACACAGGAAAAACATACATAGGCATGCGTGATGAGGACAAAGTCTTTATTAAACGAAACACGACTCCGATGTTGGCTGCTCTTTCAAGGGAAGGAATTACACCAAAACTTGTTTGGACAAAACGAACGGGGAATGGCGATACTTTGACAGCACAAGAGTGGCTGGAAGGTCGCTTGCTGACTCCTAATGAGATTGGTCAAAGAAACGACGTGATTGATGTTTTGTACCATTTACATCATTCAAATTCTCTTAAAACCATGCTGACCCGTATCGGTGGTCGTGTCATGACGCCGGAGAAGATGCTGCAAAAATATGAAAAAGAATTACCGGAAGAACTCCAGAAAAATCAATTTCTGCAAATTGTCCATCGTTTTCTTCGTGAGCAGATCCCGTCAATAGATAAGGAAAACTTATCAGTAGTACACGGAGATGTAAACCATCGTAATTGGTTAGTATGTAAAAATTATTTATATCTAGTCGATTGGGATTCAATCATGTTTGCAGACCCTGCGGTGGATATTGCAACGATTTTAGGAAATTATGTGCCACTGTCTAGCTGGAATCAGTGGCTGATCAGTTATGGCATACGCCCGACTGACGAAATGCTTGAAAAATTTCATTGGTATGCGGCCATGAATTTGCTCCAAGAAATCACCAGATATTGCAAACGTGAAGATCATCGACGGATGAACGAAGAAATTTTACAATTAAAACGAATTTTCAGTGGCTGAGGTTTGGCCCAAACTCTGTGGAGATTTGGCCAGACCTTTTTAATTAGAGGAAAGGAATGGAGATAAATAATGCGTGTCCGAAATCGTCCGGGAGCAGCGGAAATGTTAGCGGCTCACCCGAATTTTGTAATTAGTGATCCAACATTGTGGAAGGGAAAATGGAATGAATTGTTTGAAAACGATCATCCAATCCACATTGAGATTGGTATGGGGAAAGGCCAGTTCATCACTGGAATGGCAAAAGCCCATCCTGAAATCAATTATATTGGAGTAGAAATGCAGGTCAGTGTTGTTTCGATTGCACTAGACAAGTTGATCGAACAACCGCTTCCTAACCTGAAACTTCTACATGTGGATGGATCAGCGTTGACAGAGTATTTCGCTGACAGCGAAGTAGATCAAATCTATCTGAATTTTTCCGATCCATGGCCAAAAAAACGTCATGAAAAACGGCGATTGACATATAAGACTTTTCTTGCTGTAGATGAACAGATTCTTCGTCCAAATGGAGAAATCCATTTCAAAACAGATAATCAAGGATTGTTTGAGTATTCTCTGGCAAGTTTTTCTCAATATGGCATGATCCTCAAACAGGTATGGTTAGATTTACATCAAAGTCAATTTGAAGGCAATATTATGACGGAGTATGAAGAAAAATTTTCTTCAAAAGGTCAACGTATTTATCGAGTAGAAGCTCAATTTCAAGATAAGACCAAAAAGAAAAGTCTGCGAAACTAACTTTCTGCTTTCATAAAAACATTAATATCCATAAATAAATCCCAGAAAATGAACATTACAGATGTAATGTATTTTCTGGGATTTATTTGATTTAAAATGTATTTATTTCATCGGTTTTTCCACAAGGTGGAATCAATTGGAAGCGAGAAAATGAAAATAATCCTTTGTCGGTGATCTTCAATTCGGGTATGACAGATAATGTTAAGAAAGAAAGTGTCAAAAAAGGATCAAAGGTTTTAGCTGCTCCTAGTTGATGCGCTTTAGTTATTAATTCATTCAACTGTTCATAGACGATCGAAAAAGGTTCCTGTGTCATGATTCCGCCTATAGGAAGAGAAACACAAGCTATTTCCTGCTGTTTGTTGACAACGGTCATCCCGCCACCTTTTTGAATCAAAAGATTAGCAGCATACAGCATATCCTCGTCGTTTGTCCCAACGACAACTAGATTATGCGAGTCATGGGCAATCGTTGTCGCTATCGCTCCTTGTTTCAGCTGAAATCCTTTCACTATGCCTAATCCAATGTTTCCCGTTTGATGGTGACGCTCGATCACCGCAATCTTTAATTGGTCTTTTTCGATTGAAGGAATGAATCGTTCGCCTTGTCGGTCCACTTTTTCTACCAAATCTTTAGTCACTAGACTATTCGGGATAATTTCGATCACATGGACTTGTGAAGAAGAAAGAAGCAGCTCTAACGAATGTGGATTTAATGGTTGAGCGTTTAGTTTTGGCAGACAACACGTATATGAATTTGAATGATCAGCAAATAAATGGTCTTGGAGTTGCCCAGATTGAACAACTAATGTTCCCTTATAGAAAACTTCATGAACTGGCAGCTTGGTAAGATCGTCTGTTAAGAAGAAATCAGCTTGATACCCAGGGGCAATCGCACCTAGTGTTTTCAAATCAAAACATTCTGCTGCATTCAATGTTGCCATCTGAATGGCTTGTAATGGATCGATTCCAAGTGCAATAGCTTGACGGACGATATGATCGATTGATCCTTCTTTTACTAAATCATTGATCAGTTTATCATCGGTGACAAAGAAGCATCTTCTTGAATTTTCAGGTGTGATCGCCGGTAGTAGCGATGCCAGATCTTTTGCAACGGTCCCTTCTCGAACCATTAAATACATACCAAGATCCAAACGTTCTTTAGCTTCTTTTGCAGTTGTAGCTTCATGATCCGTCCGAATACCTGCTGCAGGATAAACATTTAACTCTTCCATGCCGATACCAGCTGCATGCCCGTCAATTTTTTTCTTATGCTGGTGCATCAATTGGATCTTTTCTAGGATGTCTGTTTCATTATTTGCTACTGCTTGATAGTTCATGACTTCAGCTAAGCCTAAAACTTCGGGTTTTTGTAAAAAAGGGGCTAATTTTTTTGCATTTAAATTTGCACCATTGGTCTCAAAAGGGGTTACAGGTACACAAGAAGGTAGCATAAAAAAGATATTCATGAGTGTTTGTCTTGCATCTTCTATCATAAACTCAAGACCTGTACTCCCAGCAATGTTTCCTATTTCATGGGGATCTGTCACTACAGTAGTAACTCCATGAAGCAAGGATACTTTTGAAAATTCGCTTGGTGATAAAAGTGAGCTTTCGATATGCACATGGCCATCGATGAATCCTGGCACTAGATATTGCCCATTAGCATTATGTACGCTTTTTCCTTCGTATTCACCGATTCCTACGATCATTCCTTCGCAGATTGCTACATCTTTTTCCATGATTTCTTTCGTAAAGACGTTGACGATCTTAGCATGCTTGATCACTAGGTCAGCAGGCTTTTTTTTACTTGCTACTTCGATATATTTCCTTAATGTTGTTTCCAATGGAGTGCCTCCCAAGATAAATTTTTATAAGTATAACATAAATTCGGCTTTTGCCAATATTTTTTTGTAAATTCATTTTATTTGAAACAAAAAGATCAAAAAGACGTATGTTTTTTGTGGAGGGGAGAATAATGGAAATAAAACGATTATCGGATCAAATGATAAGTGAAAGTTTTGCCAAACATGCCCAAGACGTATATATATTGCCAGCTTCAGAAGTATTTTACATCTATTTTCGCTATGGAAAAAACGAACATTCTGGAAGAAAGTCTCTTCGGCAGATGGACAGCAACTGATCTCAAGATTTAAGTATTTGGGACAGATGGATATCGGAGAAAAAAGAAAAGCTCAGTTAGGTGCATTTACTTATTCTTTAGAAAAACAGGAAGTTCGTCTGCGGTTGTCTTCTGTAGGAGATTACCTTCAACGAGAGAGTTTAGTGATTCGGCTATTATACGGTACTTTTGAAACACCCCATCGTTGCTTTAGTTCTCGAGATTTTGCAACTATTTTACAGAAAACCGTCAGACGTGGATTATACCTTTTCAGCGGACCAGTCGGATCAGGCAAGACTTCTCTAATGTATCGGTTGGCTTTGGAAGAAAAATTGCAAGTGATTACTATCGAAGATCCTGTAGAGATAGAAGAACCGTTTTTTCTGCAGCTACAGATCAATCCGAAAATAGCACAGACTTATGATACACTTTTGAAACTCGCATTACGGCATCGTCCAGACTTGCTAATCATTGGCGAGATAAGAGATGAATCAACTGCACATGCTGCGGTAAGAGCAGCACTAACAGGGCACCGGGTTTTTGCAACCGTACATGCACGCAATCTTGAAGGTACATTGGTCAGAATCCATGAACTGACAAAGAAAAAAGAAGAGCTATCTGAATGTTTAGCTGGTGTCATTTATCAAGAACTTTTGGAAGATGCCAATCACCATCCTTCTGTCTTATGGAGTTATCAATTTATGGAGGAAGAATCAGTAAAAAAATCATGGGAGGAAAGTTATGAAGAAGCTCAGGAAAATATTTGGCAGTCAGAACTATTCTAAAGGATTAACAAGAAGCCAGCAAAACCAGTTTGCACAAACCATGGGAGAACTGCTTTTATCTGGTTTTAGTCTGCAAGAATCCCTTTATTTATTACTCACGATCCGTTCGTTTCCACCTGTTATTTTGGCAAATATCCAACATCAGCTAAAGGAAGGGCAAGCGTTTAGTGAGGTACTTTCGCAAATAGGATATGGAGCAGAGCAACTGGTACAGATCGAGTTAGCTGAACGTCATGGGAATCTGCCGACAACTTTGTTGGAAATTGCCAAACAGTTTCGGCTTGTTGAAGGATTTCGCAATGATTTGAAAAAGCTGCTTGCATATCCCATACTATTGCTCACCTTTTTGCTAGGTATCTTGTTTAGTATGCGGTTGTTCGTTTTGCCTCAGCTTATTGGTTCAGGAATGGTCATGCAAGAGCATTGGGGGATTCAGCTGATACAAGTCTTTCATTGGTATGTTCTACTATTCATCCTAGCGGTTACTCTATTGGCTTTACTAGTAAGGTATCGTCTGATGAAGTTGTCTCCTGTTGATCAGAGTGAATGGATAAGCAGACAATTATTGATTGGACCGATATATTCCTTGTATCAATCGGCTTATTTGTCACTAGAGATTGGAAAGCTTTTTCATGAAGGTTTCGAATTAAGGCAAATCATAGTCTGCTTAAAGGAAACGAAACAAGAAAGTCTGATTCAGCATCTTGCCTCTAAGTTGATTCAAGGATTGGAGGCAGGTATGTCATTGGCTGAGCAGTTCCAGAATTATCGTTTTCTATCAGAAGAATTCAGTAAAATTGTTTTACAGGGAGAGGCAAAGGGAAGTTTAGGTAAAGAACTGATTTTTTACAGCGAATGGACAAGAAAACAGCTTTTCAAACGTCTTCATCACTGGATGCATTTTATTCAGCCAATCATTTTTTTGGGCGTAGCGGCTTTGATTTTATTAGTTTATGCCGCTGTTTTATTACCTGTTTACGGAAGCATAGAGGAGGTTTTGCCATGAAAAAGAGAAAAATATCTTATTATAGCGGTTTTACCTTGATCGAAATGCTAATCGTCTTACTGATCATCAGTGTATTAGTGTTGTTGTTCGTCCCTAATTTGTCGCGTTATAGGAATCATGTAGACCAAGAAAGTCGTGAAGCGATCATCCAGTTGGTAGACACACAAAAAGAGCTCTATGCGCTTCAAAATAATGGAAGAGTTCCTACTGTGGAGGAATTGTTGGATGAAGGCTATATCAAACGAGAACATGCAGAAATCTATCAGCGGCCTTGAAGGTAAGGTTTTAGCATCAGGATATACGTTGTTTGAATCACTCTTACTGATTTTATTACTTACAACGATCCTTTCTTTTCCAGTTCTCGCATTTTCTGCATGGAAGAATGAATTGGCAGTCTATCAATTTTTCAGCCAATTTGAAAAACGAATCTATTCTACGCAAAAAATCGCTATTGTGAATCAGATCCAAACAGGCTTTTATTGGAATAGTGAAGAGAATCAAATCATTTTTCATGTTCCGAATCCAGATAAAATAAATTGGGAAGTATTAGATATTCCTGATGAGATTACCTTGAAACGCCATGCTTCTATTACTTTTGCTGCTAGAACCGGGAATGAAAGTTCACTAAAAGCTTATCAATTTTATTGGAAAGAAAAAGAGCGGACGATTACGTATCAATTCCAGATAGGGAGTGGTCGCTATACAAAAAGAATTGAATAAAACAGGATTTGTTTTGTTGGAGTCCCTTACAGCGCTTATGATCGCTTCTGTCTGTGTCTACTTAGTGAGCTTTGGCCAGCTGTTTTTGCTTCAGGCAGAAAAGAAAAGTGGGGAGGAACTGCTATTTATTCGAATGATTTATGAAGATATCAAGACGCAGCGGATGTATCACAAAAGACCAGAGCGAAGGGAAGAAATGATCCCATACGATATCCAAATTGTCGATAATAATGGAGTAATCGAAAAAGTGTTTGTCAATATGGAGAAAGAAGCGATCAGTATTGAAAAAACAAGTAATTCCAGCATTTACGCTGATTGAATGTCTAATTGGACTGATGATATTGAGCAGTCTATTGCTCACATTCAATCTTTTGATTCAGCAAACCATCCAAGTAAGTGAATTTTTGCAGCGTAAAGATCAAAAAGAGTGGCTAATATTTTTAGCACAATTAGAAGAAGAACTCAAGAGCAGTCACAATGTCTCTGTGAAAAATCAGCAACTGCACTACACGATCGAGGATAAACAGTATATCATCGAAAGATATCAGGCAATGATACGTAAAAGAAGAACTTCCGGCGGACATCAACCTATGTTAACAAGTATCACTGAGCTTCAATTATTGGAAAAAGAACACGCAATTTCTTTTTATGTACACTTTGAAAATGGAGAAGATGGATATGCCATATGGACAAAAAACGATCAGTAGAAAATGTTATAAGGGCTCTATTTTATTTTCTGTCTTGCTTTTATTTCTTTTATGTACGTTTTTATTGATGGCAACATTAGAAAGCTACCGTTTGTCAATGGATCTTAATATACGAATCAAAAATTATTATATAGCAAAAATAATGAAGCAGATGGCTTTATCGGAACAGTCTACGCTTGCCGAAAGTTCGGAAGGAGTTTTTTACTACACAACTGGATCTGTAACATATCAGTGGGTACAACAGTCCCTATTCTTAGAGGTGGAAGTCTCACCGTTTATCTTTCGGTTCACAGAAGAAGTAAAAAATGATACAGATACTAGTACAGAATGATGGAATGTTCGTGAAAACGCCCTCTTTTCTGTTATAACACTGTTTTTAATAAAAAAATGTTTGCCGTTTCACAAATAAAAAACAGTGAAAACGATTGAAATTTTGTCAATTGTTCGATAGAATTAAACAGGTGAAAAAATTGTTATAATATATCTAGAAATGAGGTGCACCATGTTACCAGAAAAAATGGAACAAGGGTTTAATCAAAACCTGGAAGCTATTCAGCTTTTACAGAATGCATTGGGAACTTCCTTTTTAGAAGCCTATGTCGAAAATGCAGAAAATTTAATAGATGATTATCAAGTACGTGTGGTGGATGGAGTGCCGACAAAAGAGACAACGCAACGGATCACAGCTCTTTATGAAGAGTTGAAGAAACTTTCTTTCGAGCCAGAAGAATGGCGCAGACTGTCTCAATTACTTTTATTGAAGGGCAGCCAGACAGAACATTTGCAGGCGAACCATCAACTCACTCCTGATAGTATCGGTTTTTTATTTGTTTTTCTTATTGAACAACTATACACAAATAAAAAAGCACCGGTTAAGATTCTGGATATTGCGGCAGGAATGGGCAACTTGTTATTAACAGTTCTTTTAAACCTATCGAATGCGGGGTACCAAACAGAAGGAATTGGTGTGGATATTGATGATACATTGTTGGCTGTCGCAGCTTCTACAAGTGATTTGACACAAGCAAATGTTCAATACTTTCATCAAGACGGGTTGCAGGATTTATTAATAGATCCTGTCGATTTTGCAATCAGCGATTTGCCAATCGGTTATTATCCGAATGACGAAAAAGCAAAAGAGTTTTTAACAAGTACCGAAGAAGGCCATAGTTATGCACATCATTTATTGCTAGAGCAATCAATGAAATATGTGAAGCCGGATGGTTTTGGTTTGTTTTTGATGCCGAGTGGATTTTTAGAAACGGATCAAAGTGAAGAAATCAAAAAATGGTTTAAAGAAGAAGGTTATCTTCAAGGAATGATTCAATTGCCAGATGAATTGTTCCGTAATAAACAATCGCAAAAAAGTATTTTGATCTTACAGAAAAAAGGACCACAAGCACAACAAGTAAAAGAAGTCTTGCTTGTGAAACTTGCTTCATTAAAAGAACCAGAGAAGGTGACGGAATTTTTCAACGAGTTTAAAAACTGGAAATCATCTGCTCTGTAATCATTCAACGAGAAGGAGAGTCATATGTCTAAAACAATTGCAATCAATGCTGGGAGTTCAAGTTTGAAATGGCAATTATATCAAATGCCAGAAGAAACCGTAGTTGCGAAAGGGATCGTCGAACGTATCGGTTTACAAGATTCTATTTTTACCATCAAGTACGGCGATAATCAAAAATTCGAACAAATCATGGATATCGAAAACCACGAAGTAGCAGTAAAAATGCTGTTAGATCAGTTGATTGAACTGCAAATTTTAAGCTCTTATGATGAAATCACCGGAGTAGGGCACCGTGTTGTTCACGGAGGAGAAACTTATGGGGATTCAGTAGTGATCGATGAGAAAGTAATGGACCGCATTGCTGAATTAGCAGAATTTGCTCCTTTGCATAATCCTGCAAACTTAATGGGGATCAAAGCGTTTAAAAAGATTTTACCTGACATTTTGAGTGTGGCTGTATTCGATACATCTTTCCACTCAACAATGCCAAAGCAAAATTATTTATATAGCTTACCGGTGTCTTATTATGAAGATTTCAAAGTAAGAAAATATGGCTTCCATGGCACAAGTCATCGTTATGTGTCGGAACGTGCGGCAAAATTATTGAACAAACCGATCGAAGAACTAAAAATCATCACTTGCCACTTAGGAAATGGTGTATCGATCACAGCAGTCGATGGAGGTAAATCCATGGATACTTCTATGGGATTCACACCATTAGCTGGGGTGACAATGGGTACACGTTCAGGTGATATCGATCCAGCTGTTCTCCCATATTTAATGGAAAAATTAGAGATTGATATTGATGAAATGATCAATGTTTTGAACAAGAAATCTGGTCTGCTAGGCCTAACAGGATTGTCTAGTGATATGCGTGATCTTGAAAAGAACTATGAAAAAGAACATATTCGTTTAGCTTATGACATTTTCGTGGACCGCATCCGAAAATACATCGGCGGTTATGTGACAACGATGAATGGTGTTGATGCAATTGTCTTTACTGCTGGTATCGGCGAGAATGACGGACATGTACGTAGTGAAATCATCAAAGGTATGTCTTGGTTTGGTTGTGAAATCGATCCAGCGTTGAATGAATTGCGTGGTGAAGAAGTAGATATCTCTACAAAAGAATCAAAAGTAAGAGTATTAGTGATCCCAACAGATGAGGAACTAATGATTGCCCGTGATGTGGAGCGTCTGCGCGGCTAAGCCAAAGCATTCGTTAGGATAAAAGATGAAACGCATGCAAGAGGGAATTCTTGCATGTGTTTTTTTTGCGGAGAAGACCGCAAAATGGTAATTTAACTTCAATTTCCCTTCTTTTTTACAGGATCTTCTTAGGGAATTTTGCTTGGAAAAGTGGTCAAAAGGGAAAAGACTGGCATTTTATTTATTGATTTTCAGGAAAATCCCAATATTTTATTTTCATTCATCTTTATAAGGGACATTACATATGTAAAAAGAAAAAACATTTTTAGATCAGCCTCGTGGGCTGTCGACTTTATTCTTCGCTTTATGTTTAGCTAGAAAACCGATCCGAAACATTCATTGATCGAATAATAAAAACTTGATTTTCCACCTGTACTTTGCCTGAATCGTGAAAGCACAGGTATGAAAATCAAGTTTTTTGTTGCGAAAAAACGTCCTAGTCAATCAGTTGGCCGAGCGGCTGGCGGCTGATCTGCTCCTGATCAATAACGAGTGCTTCTTGGAAGTGTTGCTGCAAAAAGTAGCGGTCATGGCTGACTGCTAGGAGCGTTCCTTGATAGTCTTGCAGCATTTCTTCAATTTCTTCTCGAGCATAGCTGTCGAGGTGATTGGTTGGTTCATCCAAAATCAGGACGTTGATTTTTTCTAAAAAGAGTTTCAGCAACGCCAAACGGATTTTTTCACCACCGGATAAATCTTTGATCCGTTTACCCACATCGCTTTGATAAAAGCCACTTTTGGCTAATTGCCGTCGAGCGACTTCTTCGTTTCCAGTCAATGTGATGGCGTAAGCCAGCAAACGGCTATCGGGATCGGCAAACTGCAGCTGCTGCGGCAAATAACCGATTTGCAAGCTACTACCTAATTTGATGGTGCCACCGTAAGGCTTTTCCTCACCGAGTAATAATTTGAGTAAGGTTGATTTTCCTGCACCATTGTCGCCGATGATGGCTAAATGATCTCCACGATAGACTGCAAAACTGCTGTCTTTGAATAGTACTTGATCAGCGTACTGCTGGTGCAAGTTTTGAATGATGAAAACTTCTTTGCCAGATTTTCCACCATTAGACAAGCTTTGCAGCCGATTTTTCGGGGGAGCTGGCGGTTTGACGAGTGTCAGTTTCGCCAGGCGGCGTTCCAGTTCTTTGGCTTTTTTGAAGAAGGACTCATTGTCTCCTTCATGTGCCCACTGACGAAAACGACGAATCATGACTTTCAACCGCTGGACTTCTTTTTGCTGCAGTTCGTAATTTTTTGTCAGCTCAGCCAAGCGAGCTTCTTTCAAGACTCGAAAACGGCTGTAGTTTCCGGGATACTCAATCAATGCACCTTCTTCCAGTTCCCATGTTTTTGTGGTGACTTGATCGAGAAATTGCCGATCATGAGAAACGACCAGAACCGATTTTTTTGTATTCTGTAAATAGTTTTCCAACCAGCGAATACTGTTAAGATCTAAATGATTGGTCGGTTCATCGAGTAAAAGTAAATCGGCATCGGCTGCTAAAATTTTGGCTAAAGCGACTTTAACTCGTTCGCCTCCGCTAAGTTCTGTTAACCGTGCTTCCTGACGGTGTGGAATCCCTAAGCCTTGCAAGATCGCTGCAATCCGGTCTTCTAATACGTAACCGCCTAGTTCTTCAAAGCGATGCTGCAGCTCACCGTAACGGGTCAGACACTTCTCTAAGTTTGTATCTGGTTCTGTCATCAATGCTTCGTAGCGACTCATTTGCTGTTTGAGGTCCTGTATCTCAGCGGCAGAATGGAGCAAGTAGTGGTTGACGGTTGCTTCGGAAACTGTAAGTTCTTGTTCGACCGTCCCGATCTTTAAGCCTTTTTTGCGACTGATAACACCGCTGTCGACACCTTCTCTGCCGGTCAAGATTTGTAAAAAGGTTGATTTGCCAGTTCCGTTGATACCGACTAAGGCAATTTTTTCACCAGCTTCAATTTGACAGGATAAATCCTCAAATAATGGATTCCCGCCGATTGTTTTTTTAATAGAAATTGCTTGTATGATCATGATCTCTCTCCTTGAGACCACTCAAAAAGGCCATGGTTATCCATGGCCTGTGTTATTTAAACTCAGATTATCATGAGAAAAATACCTTGAGATGGCCATTGATTTTACGTGAATTCAACTGTTTTAGACAAACTTGTCCCGTCAACAGCAACTGTAAAACCAATTGCATGGCTAAATGCGATATGGTATCGTTGGTAATTTTCATTACTTGTTATTTTAGTCATGCGCATCATAGTATTTTCCCTCCTTCGTGTAGTTGTCTTTTCCAGTGTACCTGAAAGTGTCAGAAAGTTCAACTAGCGCTGACATTTACTTAATATTTATCGATGTGTAATTCTGTCAGAGAGCTTTTTTTATCTGACTGAGGGTAATGTCTCGTGGACCACATCATTGTATTCTGAGCTAAACCAGCGTTCAGGCGAAATCATATGGTGTTTGATAAAAAACTTTGTCTACATGACTTCCTTTTGCCATTTGCTTAATACCGTTGCATTAAACAGCTCTTCTCTTTGGAAATCACCAACATCGCGTTTAGGAGTATCGTTGTGGTTGCAATGGCAAGCGGTAGCCTTTCATCAATTCTTGAATGATTTACCGAATGTAGCACTTGCCTTCTCGCGGTACCCGAACCCGAAATAAAATTTTAGTTTGGCGATAAAATCGGTATCCGCCATCGATACTTCATATTTTTTCGTATCAGATTCATCGGAAACTTCCACATTGACGAACCAATAAGCTTTGGCATGCTTAGGTCGTTTTAAACCACACCAGGGCGACTAATCGCCCGCCGGTGTTCACTTTTTTTATTTTACTTGAACTCATTGACTGTTTTCCCTTTATTTTAAACATTATAAAGACCGATGAGTGCTTGCCGCGTCTTTTGTTTTTATCACGGTTTTTTGTGCAAAAAAACCTGCCGATAGTTGGCAGGTCGTCTACGTGTTAAGCTTTGGTGTGGTCTTTAGCTGGCAATTGGTTTTCTAAATCAGTTCGGACAACAAGCACATCGCAAGCTGCGTTTCTAATAACATATTCAGAAACAGAACCAATAAATAAACGTTCTACAGCATTCAATCCTGTGGCTCCTAACATAATCAAATCTACTTGATTATCTTCTGGGATTTCTCTGGCAATAATTTGTTTTGGTGAGCCATATTCTACGACAGAGGTTACATTATTCAAGCCAGCTTTCTTCGCATTGCTTTCATAATCTGCCAATGTTTGCTTTGCCATTTCAGTAGCTTGTTCTGCAAGCATTCCATCAAAGGATGAAACGGTTTGGAAAGAACGTGTGTCAATGACATGTGCTAATAGAAGTTCTCCGTTATTTCGGATAGCTACATTGACCGCCTTTTTAAAAGCTAATTCAGCTTCATCAGAACCATCTACGGCAACCATGATTTTTTTGTATTGTTGTAACATATGCATTCACTCCTCAAGTCAATCGTATTGTACTCTTTTATTGTAGAACACTTTAGGGAAAAAGAGAATTATTTACTGCTTTGGTTCAGCAATTTTTTTTGCAAATCGGATACTGAAGGTGGCAGAAACAATAATTACGATCAGTAAAAAGACCAAGGCAATAAAGCGTTGATTGAAAAAAGCTGTTAAAATACCCATTACGCCTAAAACAGCATATGCAGCTCCGTAAAATTGTAGGAATCCTTGATTTTTATCATTTTTGTTGATCAATACAAAAAAGATATCCTGTTTATTAAATAAATAATAGCTAACGAATAATAATACTAAAGTGGCGATAATCATTAAAATCCTAATCATGAACAAATCCTCCAAAATAAGCAACAAATAGAAAAAGCAATTTGCCAAGAGCAAATTGCTTTATTCTTTAAAAGATGGTAATCTCCGTTAATGCCGTTGTTTGTCCTGTAGTATTGATCCCGCGAATTCAAGCAGGTGGGTCCCATGGTCGTAGCTTCGAACTACCAAATGATAAGGCATGTTACCAGCAGTGACACAAGACGGGTCCCAAGATATCAATAAAAATGTTCGGTCAACACACAAAGAGGACAATTCGAACATCACAGATTTCCCACCTCTATAGTAGCATATGAATTTAAAAAGAGCAATGAGAGAGCTCGCAGAAACAGAACCGTTTTCTTGTCTAGTTTTTTGGAGGATGCTTTTTCCACTCTTTTATACGGTAATACTGTTGACCCAGAGCCTGTTCATATTTCCCTGTATCTTTTGGCTGATAATACTGAGCATTCTTCAGTTTATCTGGTAAATATTGCTGATTGACCCAAGCCTGATCAAAATGATGAGGATACTGATAACCCACGCCACGGTTGAGGGATTTCGCACCTTTGTAATGGCTATCTCTCAAATGATCAGGAACATCTCCAGCTTTGCCCTCTCGAATATCAGCAAGTGCTGCATCTAATGCCATGTAGGCAGAATTGGATTTTGGCGACAAGCAAAGATCGACGACGACGTCTGCTAGTGGGATACGTGCCTCAGGCAATCCCAATTTTTCAGCAGCTAATACAGCGTTCACTGTACGAGCCGCAGCAGCAGGATTACCTAAACCTATATCTTCATAACCGATAACCATCAGACGCCGGCAAATACTTGCCAGATCACCTGCCTCAACTAAACGGGCGAGATAATGAAGTGCAGCATCCACATCACTTCCACGAATCGATTTTTGAAAAGCCGAAATAACGTCATAATGAGCATCTCCATTTTTGTCATGGGTAAGGGCTTTTCTTTGGACACATTCTTCAATGATCGACAGTGTAAGATGAATCCTTCCTTCTTTATCTGAAGGAGTCGATAGTGTAGCCAGTTCCAGCCCATTCAATGCACTCCGCAAATCGCCGTTCGTTGCACGCGAAAGGTGAAGAAGAGCATCTTTGTCTAACTGGATTGCTTGTTGTCCAAGGCCGCGTTCTTTATCCCTTAAAGCATGTTCGACTGCCAACTGGATGTCTTGCTCTGTTAATGGTTTGACTTCAAAAATCTGTGTACGGCTGCGGATCGCTGGATTGATGGTAATATAAGGATTCTCAGTAGTCGCTCCGATCAAGATGATTCGGCCACTTTCTAAATGAGGAAGCAGAAAATCCTGTTTTGTTTTATCTAATCGGTGTACTTCATCCAATAAGAGGATCACTGTACCACTCATTTTTGCTTCTTCCGCTACAACTTGTAGATCCTTTTTTGAATCTGTAGCGGCGTTTAGCATGCGAAATGCATAATTAGTAGAGCCGGCGATCGCACTTGCGATACTCGTTTTTCCAGTACCCGGAGGTCCATATAGAATCATGGAAGAGAGCATGCGAGCATCGACCATGCGGCGTATGATTTTTCCTTCCCCGACTAGATGCTGCTGACCAACGACTTCATCGATCGTTCGAGGTCTCATGCGATAAGCCAATGGCTGTTGCATAGGATTTTCCTCCTTCTTGTTTTTACGTCCCTTAATTATATCATATTTAGCAAGATGCCTAGAAAGAACAGCCTTCTGTTGTTTTGTTTTCATAGCTTATCCAACTAATATTGTGTATGATAAAGTAGGTGAGAAAAATGACGGATAAACAAAAGATAGATGAATTTTTTTGGAATAAAACGACGCCAGAAGTGGCACGGGATTTATTGGGGATGTATTTGGAGCATGACACACCAGAAGGAAGATTAGCTGGATATATTGTAGACGCGGAAGCATACCTAGGTCCAGAAGACGAGGCCGCCCATAGCTATGGTTTAAGAAGAACACCGCGTGTGCGGGCAATGTATGAAAAACCAGGTACGATCTACCTTTACACGATGCATACTCATCGGATTTTGAACATCATTACTCAGCCAGAAGGGATTCCTCAAGGAGTAATGATACGTGCAATCGAACCCGCCGCAATGATTGATCAAATGAGTAAAAATCGTGGCGGAAAAACTGGTCCAGATATCAGCAACGGTCCGGGAAAATTAGTGGAAGCATTAGCAATTCCTCAAGAACTTTACGGTCAGTCTATAGCAGATAGTTCGTTACGCTTAGTTTTTGAGAAAAAAAAGACACCAAAAAAGATCAATGCTTTGCCTAGAATCGGTATCCCAAACAAAGGTGTATGGACAGAAAAGCCGTTGCGTTTTGTTGTGTCGGGAAATCCTTATATCTCTTTACAAAGAAAAAACCAAATCGAGAAAGATTGGGGTTGGAGGAAAGAAAATGAAAAAGAAGGATCTATTAACATACTTAGATGAAATAATTGAAAAACAAGTGACAGACTATGATGTAGCTTTAGATTGGGATACAAAAAATCATACGATCGAGATCGTTGTTCGCTTGTTTGCAGAAAATAAAGCACAATTTGAGATTGATGATGCAGAAGGGATCGTTTCGCAAGAACCAATTATCGAATTTGAAGACGGCGTACTTCTTTTTAATCCTCAGAAATCTGTTTTTGATGAACGCAATTATCTAGCAGTAATCCCTTATGAAGGAAAAAAAGGGTTGGCAAAATCAGTAGCTGATTCTTTAGTGGAATATCTAAATGAAGTATTAGCTCAAGGGCAAAGCGATTTGCTTGATTTTTTGGATGAAGACGATGACGAAGCTGTATTCGAGCTTCACTGGGATAATCAGCAACTAGCAGAATTAGTAGAAGTAAAACAGCAAAATGAAGCAGATACTTATTTACCGTACCCAAGTTATTAAGGAGTGACAGATATGAAATGGAATGAAGTAAAAGTAGAAACTGAAAGTGAAGCAGTCGAAGCAGTTGCTAATATTTTGATGGAGGCAGGGGCGAGTGGTGTCGCGATTGAAGATTCTTTAGATGTTGAACATTTTCAGTCGGATCAATATGGTGAGATTTTAGATAAAAATGATTTTACATCGCTGAAAGAAGGCGCACTAGTCATGGCTTATTTTCCGGAAACGACTTTCTTACCGGAAATCTTGCCTTTTATCAAAGATCGTATCACACAATTACCTGAGTTTGGTCTAGCTATTGGAAAAAATAAAGTAACAGTTAGTGAAGTAGAGGAAAGCAACTGGGCAACAGCCTGGAAGAAATACTATCATCCGGTGCGTATTACGCGAATGCTGACGGTTGCGCCAAGCTGGGAAAACTACCAGACAGAAGATCCTCTAGAAAAAATTATCACACTAGATCCTGGTATGGCATTTGGCACAGGCACTCATCCCACGACTTCCTTGACATTGACAGCACTAGAAACAGTCTTGCGTGGTGGTGAAACATTGCTAGATGTGGGAACTGGGTCGGGCGTGCTAAGTATTGCAGCAAAATATCTTGGTGCAAAAGATGTCTATGCCTTTGATTTAGACGAAGTAGCCGTTCGTTCGGCGAAAGAAAATATGGATATGAATGAAATAGCCAAAGATGTCCATGTATCAGCTAACGATCTTTTGACAGGAATCGAGATTGAAAGTGATGTAATCGTTGCGAACATTTTAGCAGATATCATCTTATTGATGATCCCAGATGCTTGGCGTTTACTGAAGCAAACAGGCACGTTGATCGTTTCAGGAATCATTGAAGAGAAGAAGCAAATAGTTCTGGATGCCATGTTAGAACAAGGGTTTATCGTGGATCAAATTTTCCAGCAAAAAGACTGGTATGCAATTATTTTGAAAAAACCAGAGGTGGAATAGATGCAGCGGTATTTTTTAAAAGAATCATATGAATCAAAAGACTATTTTGTTTTAGAAGGGGAAAACTATCACCACATTGTACGGGTTATGAGGATGGAACCCGAGGATGAAGTTTTTTTGGCATTCAATGATCAAATAGCCATTGTTGCAGAAATCACGGAGATTACTGAAGAGGCTGTTTATCTGAAAGAAATTAAAAAAGAAGAAAATCAAAAGGAACTGCCAAGTTCGATTACCATAGCGAGTGGCTATCCTAAAGGGGAAAAGCTGGATTGGATCGTTCAGAAATCCACTGAATTAGGAGCGCAAGCTTTTCTTGGTTTCCCGGCATCAGCCTCTGTCGTTAAATGGGATGCAAAAAAACGTATGAAACGACAACAACGGCTTGAAAAGATTGCTCAAGAGGCAGCGGAACAATCCCATCGGCAGATCGTGCCATCAGTAGAGTTATTGGAAACGAAACAAGATTTATTTGAGCGGCTAGATGATTATGACGTGGTCTTGGTTGCTTATGAGGAATCAGCAAAGCAAGGCGAAAAATCAAATGCAGCCAAAATTCTTAGTGAAACAAAACCAGATAGTCGAATCTTAGCTGTCTTTGGACCAGAAGGTGGATTATCCCGCGATGAAGTCGATTATTTTGTAGAACACAAAGGGATACTTTGTGGATTAGGACCAAGAATCCTTCGTACAGAAACAGCACCTCTTTATTTATTAAGTGCTGCTAGCTATCAATGGGAATTAATGAATCCTTCTTTCAGCTAACGTTCTTCATTAATAAAAGAGTATCGACGGAAAGAATTGAAAAAATAGTCAACAATTTGTATAATAGAAACAATTATTTATACAATGGATACGAAAAATCGTTTGAAAAAGCTTTTAAAAAGCGAACATTTCCGTAAAAAAACGTATAACTGCACGGATTTTGGGACAATTATCAAACAGATATTTGTCCCGATTCCCGTTTTACCGAAAAAAGAAAGGGGGATCGATTCCTGTGACAAAAGAAGAAATTTTAACGGGACCCGGTGTCATAAAGCTCGTTAGTCAATACATGGGTCCCGAACATGTAGCATTTGTTGAGAAAGCATGCGAATACGCGACTGCTGCACATGACGGACAGTTTAGAAAATCAGGCGAACCCTACATTATTCATCCTATCCAAGTCGCAGGTATATTAGCAGATTTAAAAATGGATCCCCATACAGTGGCTACAGGCTTCTTACATGATGTTGTTGAAGATACAGAAATCACTTTAGAAGATCTGAGAGAAGAATTTGGCGATGACGTTGCTATGTTAGTGGACGGCGTAACCAAATTAGGGAAAATAAAATATAAATCCCACGAAGAGCAGCTAGCAGAAAACCACCGAAAGATGCTGCTAGCAATGGCTCAAGATTTACGAGTTATCATGGTCAAATTAGCTGATAGACTACATAACATGCGTACGTTGAAGCACCTGCGAGAAGATAAGCAAAGAAGGATCGCTCAGGAAACTTTAGAAATCTATGCGCCTCTTGCACATCGTCTAGGGATCAGCCGGATCAAATGGGAATTAGAAGATACAGCACTTCGTTATCTAAATCCAAAACAGTATTACCGTATCGTCCACTTGATGCAGACGAAGAGAGAAGAACGTGAAAAATACGTAAGTGGTACTGTTGAAGATATTCGAATAGCAACAGAAGAGCTGGGGATTTTTGCAGAAATCTATGGACGGCCAAAACACATTTATTCAATCTATCGTAAAATGAAAGATCAGAAAAAGCAGTTCAACGAAATTTATGACTTGCTAGCTATTCGAGTGATCGTAGATTCAATCAAGGATTGTTATGCTGTATTAGGAGCAATCCACACAAAATGGAAACCAATGCCCGGCAGATTTAAGGATTATATTGCCATGCCAAAAGCTAATATGTATCAATCTTTGCATACTACCGTGATCGGTCCGGCAGGAAATCCGGTAGAAATTCAAATCCGAACACAGGAAATGCATGAAATCGCTGAATTCGGGGTTGCTGCACACTGGGCCTATAAAGAAGGAAAAAATGAAAAAGTAGAACCAGATGGTATGACGAAACAATTAAGCTGGTTCCATGAGATACTCGAACTTCAAGACGAAAGCTATGATGCTTCTGAATTTATGGAAGGCGTAAAAGGAGATATCTTTAGTGATAAAGTCTACGTCTTCACACCAAAGGGAGACGTTACTGAGTTACCAAAAGGATCCGGACCATTGGACTTTGCATACAGTATCCATACAGATATCGGTAACAAAACCACTGGTGCAAAAGTAAATGGCAAAATGGTGCAGCTTGATTACAAATTGAAAAACGGCGATATCATTGAGATCATGACTTCTCCAAATTCATTTGGCCCAAGTCGCGACTGGTTGAAATTAGTTGCTACTAGCAAAGCAAGAAATAAGATCAAACGTTTCTTCAAAGCCCAAGATCGAGAAGAAAATGTGATCAAAGGCCACGAATCCGTGGTCAAATGTATTACAGATCTAGGATTTACGCCTAAAGATATTTTGACGAAGAACAAACTGCAAGAAGCACTCGATCGTTTTAATTATCAAACAGAAGATGATCTCTATGCAGCTGTAGGGTATGGAGAAGTTAGCCCCTTGACGATGGCCAATCGTCTGACTGAAAAAGAACGTAAAGAACAAAAAATCGAGCAGCAAAAGCAAGAAGCAGAAGAAATCATGAATCAGCCGAAAAAAGAACCTGACAAAATGAAAGTACGTCATGAAGGTGGCGTTGTCATTCAAGGGGTAGAAAACTTACTAATTCGTATTAGTCGCTGCTGTAATCCGATTCCTGGTGATGATATCGTTGGTTATATCACTAAAGGCAGAGGGATATCCATTCATCGTCGAGATTGTCCGAATGTTCAGCCTGACAAACCAAATGTAGCAGAACGTTTGATTGAAGTCGAATGGGAAGATACATCGAATACACGAAAAGAGTATGATGCAGATTTGGAAATTTACGGCTATAATCGTTCAGGCTTATTGAATGATGTACTTCAAACAGTCAATGCGCTAACGAAAAATCTTAACAGCGTTGAAGCACGGACGAATAAAGATAAAATGGCGACGATCCATTTGACGGTTGGTATCCAGAATTTATCCCACCTAAAGAGTATCGTGGATAAAATCAAAGCAGTACCTGATGTCTACAGTGTACGCCGGACGAATGGATAGGAGGACAGATATGAGAGCAGTTGTTCAACGGGTAAGTAAAGCTGCTGTGTCAGTCGATCAGCAAGAAATTGGAAAAATTGGCTACGGCCTACTTGTTTTATTAGGCATTCATGAAACCGATACGCAAAAAGATGTGGACTATCTGGTAAAAAAAATTTCACAAATGCGTATTTTTGAAGATGAACAAGGAAAAATGAATATTAGTGTAGAAGATGTGGGAGGACAAATTTTAAGTATCTCTCAATTCACACTGTTTGCGGATACGAAAAAAGGAAATCGACCAAGCTTTGTGGAAGCCGCACGACCAGAAACAGCTATTCCTTTATACGAATCATTCAATGAAGGAATCAGAAGTCGCGGCATCACAGTCGCTACCGGACAATTCGGAGCAGATATGTCGGTTTCTCTCGTCAATGATGGACCTGTAACGATCATTATTGATTCTAAAAACAAATAAAGTAATCTGGTTTTCACTAGTAAAAACTATGAAACACGTCGCTTAAGTTAGACTGAAAAACTCTAACTTAAGTGGCTTTTTTGTCTGCAAAAAGCGCTTCTTTTGTCAGCAGTCGGAAAAAAAGTTAAGCTTAAATTATACAAGTTATTTTTTATAGGAGGTTGCTGAAGATGAAAGAAGTACCAGTAGTAGATATCAAAATCACAGATTTAAAAAAATTGTATCAAAAAGGATACAACATGTTGGAGGAGTTACGCCATGAAGCGGACGCTCCCGTCGTCAAAGCAAAGATTTTCAATAAAGAAGCTATCACGATCTACGGATCATCAGCAGCAAAAGTATTTTATGATCCAAGGAATTTCAAACGAAAAGGTGCTATGCCAAAATTAGTATTGAAGACACTTTTTGGTCAAGGTGGAGTACAGACTTTGGATGGAGCTGCTCATCACCATCGGAAAAATATTTTTATGGATCTAATGACACCGGAAAGAATGGAAGATTATCATCGTATCTTAGATAAGAATCTGACACAAGCACTTGAAGCACAGCATGGTCAATTTGAACTATTTGATTTAAGTAAGATGGTTTTCTTTACATCTATTTGCGAGTGGGCAGGTATCAATTTATCAGCGATTTCTAAAGATGAGGTCGAAAAATTAGCAGAATATCAAATCTCTATGATCAGCGGAACGTTTACTTCTCCGATTGATCACATAAAAGGTGTCGAAAATCGCAAAAAATCAGAAAAATGGGCGCAAGGCTTGATTGAAGAAGCTCGACAAAATCCTGTGGCTGGAAAAGAAAATGTGGCATTATATGCTTTTGCCAATGCCACAGATTTAGATGGTCAGCTTTTACCTCTGGAAGTGGCAGCTGTTGAATTATTGAACATCATCCGTCCAACGGTTGCTCTAACTGTGTGGGCGGCATTGATGGGACATGCACTTTTCAGTAGACCAGATTTGTATCAGCAATTAAAAAATGACTTTTCGACGTTACAAGATCCGTTTATTCAAGAAATGAGACGCTATTATCCTTTCTTCCCAATGCTACCTGCGATTTCGCTGAAAGAAGTAGAAGTAGATGGTTATCGTATACCAGAAGGCAGTTGGGTTATTTTAGATTTATATGGAACAGACCATGATGAACGAACAGTTGAAGCGCCAGATTCCTTTATGATCAAACGGTATGTAGGGAAAGCAAAAGATATTTCCTATAAAGAAGAATATGAGATGATTGCACAAGGCGGGGGAGATTTTCGACAAATGCATCGCTGTGCAGGAGAATGGATCACTCTTCATAGTCTACGTGTGTTTTCCGATCAGCTAGTAAATAAGTTTGAGTTCTCTGTACCTGAACAAGATTGGACGATTCCATTCAATCAGTTTCCGACTTATCCGAATAGCCGAGCGCTACTTTACAAGAATTAGATTAGCATAAACTTATCGAAAAAAGGAAGATCAAACAGTGCTGATCTTCCTTTTTTCATATTACTATAAATTGATAAGGTCAATTGATCAAAATCCACGAAATGCTTCATCAATGGTTTGATAATCTTCATTGGATAAATGCAAATCTAAAGCTTGGACATTGTCAGATACTTGCTCTGGACGCTTAGCTCCAGGTATAACTACAGACACTCGTGGATTCTTCATGTACCAAGCTAAAACAAGTTGCGCAGGAGTGGCTTGGTATCTTTTAGCAATGGGGCGAAGTACATCGACAGCGGTTAAAATTTCTCTGAAACGTTCTCCTTGGAAATCTGGATTTCTTTTTCGAGGATCCCCTTCACCAAATTGTTTTTCCTCACCAAGTTCATATTTTCCTGTCAGCAAACCGGAAGCAAGAGGAAAATAGGGAACAAAACTGATTTTGTTTTTTTCAAGATAAGGGAATAATTCTTTTTCAGCCTGCCGATGGATCAAACTGTATTTATCTTCTACTACATCGACATATCCATCTGCATTCGCTTCTTTCAATTGTTCTAACGTGAAGTTTGACACACCGACTGCTCGGATTTTTCCTGCTTCTTTTAATTCATGCAATGTAGCAACTGATTCATTTTTTGGTGTGCTTTCGTCCGGAAAGTGGATATAAAAAATGTCGATGTAATCAGTTTGCAGACGTTTTAGTGCATCTTCCACCGATTGTTTGAGAAACTCAGGAGAATTATCAAATGTTCGCCCTTTATTTGGTACATGAGCAGCTTTTGTAGCGATGACGACACGTGAGCGATCATATTCTTTTTCCTTCAGTACCTCGCCAATCAGTTCTTCGGAACGGCCGTTTCCGTAAGCATAAGCGGTATCGATCAAATTGATCCCGCTATTCAAAGCTGTACGAACTACTTGTTTTCCTGTCTCATCTTCCAAACCGTCAAAAAGATTATGTCCTCCAACGGCATTTGCTCCTAATCCAAGCTGTTCTGCGTAGACTTGTGAATGTCCGATTCTTATTTCTGCCATAGCTGATTACTCCTTTTTGTCTAGTCTAAAACAAAATACCAAAAAGCTGAACTAAAACGTTTTTGTGAGGGGAAATAGTCAGATATCTCTTGACTTTGAGACTGGTTTTTAGTAGGTTATAAGTAATATCGAATGTCAATGAAAGAGCGAGTAAGTTTTTGAAACTTTACAAGAGAGGATCATCGAGGCTGAAAATGATCTAAAGTTTCATTAGCCTAAAGACACTCTGGAGATGGACGAGTGAAAAGCCGTCCCGCGTACGAGCGTTATTCGTAAGAGGAAAGAGAAATCTTTCAAAATTAGGTGGTACCGTGTATGAATTTCATTCACCCTTGTTCATGATGAACAAGGGTGATTTTTTTATTTACATAGCTAAGAAAGGGAGAGAAAACTATGAGTTTCCAAAGACCAAAAGGAACAAATGATATTTTGCCAGGCGAATCAGAAAAATGGCAGTTTGTCGAAGAAACAGCACGTTTATTATTTAGAGATTATCAGTATAATGAAATGCGTACACCGATTTTTGAACACTATGAAGTGATATCCCGAAGTGTAGGGGATACAACGGATATCGTTTCAAAAGAGATGTATGATTTTTATGACAAAGGGGAACGCCATGTGACGCTTCGACCAGAAGGTACAGCACCAATCGTTCGTTCTTTTGTTGAGCATAAATTGTTCGGCCCAGAGTATGCGAAACCGTTCAAAACTTTTTATATGGGACCAATGTTTCGCTACGAACGCCCTCAAAAAGGACGGTTACGTCAATTCCATCAAATCGGAGTAGAAGCATTTGGATCAGAAAACCCTGCAACTGATGTGGAGAGCATGGTGATGGCACTTGATTTCTTCAAACAGTTGGGGATCACGCAAATCCGGCTAGTCATCAATTCATTAGGTGATAAAGAAACGCGTCAAGCCTATCGTCAAGCGTTGATCGACTATCTTTTACCTTTTGAATCAGAGCTGAGTGAAGACTCTAAACGCCGCCTTCACGAAAATCCATTACGCGTATTGGACAGTAAAGACAAACGAGATCAAAAATTTGTGGCAGAAGCTCCATCTATCTTAGATTATTTAAGCGAGCCTGCTCAAAAACATTTTGATACCGTTGTTTCCATGCTGGATGCATTGGCTGTTCCTTATGAAATCGACAGTAATATGGTTCGCGGACTAGATTATTACACACATACGATTTTTGAAATCATGAGTGACGCACCAAAAATGGGGGCACAAGCAACGATTTGCGCAGGCGGACGTTATGACAATCTAGTGGAAGAACTAGGTGGTCCTTCAACACCTGGCTTCGGATTTGCAATGGGTATCGAGCGATTACTCTTGACTATGGAGGCAGAGGAAGTAGTTATCCCTGCATTTAATGAGTTGGATGCTTACGTGGTCGCACTCGGAGACGAAACAAATATCGAAGCATTGAAAGTGGTCCAAGCGATTCGAAACTTTGGTTTTTCAGCTGACCGCGATTTCATGAACCGTAAAGCAAAAGCGCAATTTAAGACAGCAGATAAAGCGAATGCCAAATTAGTATTGGTGATCGGTGAAGATGAGCTTGCTAGTCAAACGATTAATGTCAAAGCAATGGCAAGCCGAAAAGAAAAAAGTTTTCCATTAGAAGAGATATATGAACATTTTGATGAAGTCTATGATGAAATGACTTTATTCGAGTAGGAGGAAAAAATAAATGGCACAAAGAACGATCTATTGCGGATTAGTTTCCGAACAACAATTAGAACAAACAGTTACATTAAAAGGATGGGTACAAAAAAGACGAGACCTTGGGGGAGTAATCTTTATCGACCTACGTGATCGTGAAGGAATCGTTCAAATCGTCTTTAATCCTGAAATCAACAAAGAAGCATGGGAAATCGCGGATAAGTGTCGCAGTGAATACGTGATCGAAGTGACTGGGGAAGTTAGAAGACGCGGAGAAAATGCAGTAAATCCTAAAATGGCCACTGGTGAATTCGAAGTGATTGCAAGTGAAATCGTGATTTTGAATCAAGCAAAAACCCCGCCATTTCAAATTGAAGATGATCAAACAATCAGTGACGAAATACGTTTGAAATATCGTTATTTGGATCTGCGTCGTCCAAAAATGACTAAAAACATCAAATTAAGAAATGCGACAACAAAAGCGATTCGTCATTATTTAGATGATAATGACTTTCTCGATATCGAAACACCTTACCTAGGGAAATCTACACCAGAAGGCGCAAGAGACTACCTAGTTCCTTCACGTGTCCATGCTGGACATTTCTATGCGTTGCCGCAATCTCCTCAATTGTTTAAACAATTGCTGATGAATGCTGGATTCGACCGTTATTATCAAATCGTTCGTTGTTTCCGCGATGAAGATTTACGTGGAGACCGTCAGCCTGAATTTACGCAAGTAGATATTGAAACAACGTTCTTAACAGCAGAAGAAATCCAAACTTACACAGAGGGATTGATTGCGAAGGTAATGAAAGAAGTTCGCGGTATCGAAGTCACATTGCCATTTCCTCGTATGACCTATGATGAAGCAATGGCTCGCTACGGCAGCGACAAACCGGATACACGTTTTGATATGGAATTGATCGATCT
>NZ_BEHC01000014.1:0-65083 GCF_003112495.1 Enterococcus sp. H57 | reverse complement strand
AAGCGATACAGTCAAAGAAGTAGAATTCAAAGTCTTCCAAATGGCTCTTGAAAACGGCGGTGTCGTGAAAGCATTGAATGCTAAAGGCGCTGCAGATCGCTACTCACGAAAAGACATGGATCAGTTAGGTCAATATGTAGGACAATTCGGAGCTAAGGGGCTTGCATGGCTGAAAGTAGAAGAAGACGGATTGAAAGGTCCAATTGCTAAATTCATGGGAGAAGCAACAGAAGCAATCATTAAAGCAACAGATGCAAAACCAGGTGACTTGCTGATGTTTGGCGCAGATAAAAGTGAAATCGTCGCTGCTGCATTAGGTGCTATCCGGACACGTTTAGGAAAAGAATTAGGACTAATTGATGAATCGAAATTCAATTTCTTATGGGTAACTGATTGGCCACAATTTGAATTTTCAGAAGAAGAAGGTCGATATGTCTCTGCTCACCATCCATTCACGATGCCAAAAGAAGAAGATATCCCGTTATTGGCTGAAGACCCTGCAAAAGTCTATGCAGAAGCTTATGATATCGTCTTGAACGGTTATGAACTAGGCGGAGGTTCTATCCGTATTCATACTCGTGAGCTTCAAGAAAAAGTACTAGAAACTCTAGGCTTTACAAAAGAACAAATGGAAGAACAATTTGGTTTCTTGTTAACAGCTTTAGATTACGGATTCCCTCCACATGGCGGTATTGCATTAGGATTGGACCGTTTTGCAATGTTATTAGCCGGAGAAGATAATATTCGTGAAGTCATTGCCTTTCCTAAAAACGGAAAAGCAGCAGATGTGATGAGTGATGCACCAAGTATGGTTTCGCCTTTACAATTGTTCGAATTGAATATTGATGTAACGAATATAGAAGAATAGCCGATAAAAAGGTAAAAAGGATTTGTCGAATACGCTTCTTTTGACAACCTTGATTTAATTGAAAAACACTTTATAATGAAGCCATAACATATAAAGCGGGGCTTTTCCATGAAAAAAACATTCGAAAATTGGGCTTATCATGATTACACGACCAAGCTTTCGGTATCTATCGTTTATGCGTTGATCGCATCAGTCGCATTGAATTTCTTTTATCAGCCAGGACATATTTATTCAAGTGGTATTACTGGTCTAGCTCAGATTTTGACGACTTTGTCAAAATCACTGATAGGATTCGAAGTACCGGTATCAACAACTTTGTATTTACTGAATATACCTTTGTTTGTATTGGCGTGGTTAAAAATCGGGAAGAAGTTTACAATTTTCACTTTTATCACAGTCACTTTGACCTCCCTTTGTATCCATATTTTACCGGAAACAGTCCTATCTACCGATCCAATCATCTGTGCGTTGTTTGGGGGGGCTGTGATGGGACTAGGTATTGGGCTAGCGTTGAGAAACGGCCTATCATCGGGCGGTCTAGATATCGTGAGTATCACGATTCGTAAAAAAACAGGAAAGTCGATTGGTTCTATTTCGATCTACTTCAATGCATTGATCGTTTTTGTTGCCGGAATTCTATTTGGCTGGCAATATATGTTTTACAGTACGTTGTCTATTTTCGTCAGTGGAAAAGTAACTGATGTCGTTTATACTAAACAAAAGAAGATGCAGGTAATGATCGTAACGAAACATCCAGAAAAAGTAGTAAATGAAATCCAAAACTGTATGCGTAGAGGGATCACGATCATCAATGAAGCAGAAGGTGCTTATAAGCATGATAAGCAGACAGTATTGATGACGATCGTTACACGATACGAACTGCCTCTACTTAGAGAAGCAATGAAAGCTTCTGATCCACAAGCTTTTGTAAGTATTGCAGAAAACGTCCAGATACTTGGTCGTTTCTATGAGGATGGCATTTAGATCGAGTTTGACAAAAATTCATGAAATACTGCTGTAGACAGACGTTCGTTTGTCTGCAGTTTTTTTCTACCATAGTAGAATCAGCAAAGAAAAACTGCTTTTTTATTTGAAATTTTCTTAAAGTTGAAAAAAAGCATGTTTATTTTTTTAAATTTATGGGATGATAGAAAAAAATAGTAGAGAAAGGACACGATTCTACTTGCTATTTTCACTTAATACCCGTATATTACGAATGAAAAAAGTTTATGAAAAGTTGGAATATTGAATGGAAAAACAAAAAAGGTTAAAAAACAGCCGCTACATCACTGGGTTTGATGGGCTCCGTTCATTAGCTGTGGTGGGTGTTATCTTCTATCACCTTCTGCCAACTAGTATGAAAGGCGGCTATTTGGGCGTTCCGATTTTTTTCGTCGTATCTGGTTATTTGATCACGGATCTGCTGCGGCAGGAATGGGAACAAAATGGAAAAATCAATATTTGGCAATTTTATGTCAGAAGAATGAAGAGACTCTATCCGGCACTTGTTTTTATGCTTGTGACAGCTTCGGCTTATATCACTTTGTTTCAGCGAGGGCTGTTAAACAATCTTCGAGGAGTTGTGGTCAGCAGCTTACTGTATGTCAACAACTGGTGGCAAATCAATAACGGTTTATCTTATTTCGATCGATTTGCTAATGAGTCACCGTTTACGCATATCTGGTCTTTAGCAGTAGAAGGTCAAAACTATTTGGTTTGGCCGATTTTGTTTGTATTGTTGATGGTATTTGTTCGTAAAAGAAAATGGATCTTTTATACTGTGTTAGGTATATCCTTCCTCTCCGCCATCTTGATGATGATCTTGTATACACCAGGAGGCGATCCAACCCGTGTTTATTACGGTACCGACACTCGTCTGTTTTCTATATGGTTGGGAAGTGCGCTTGCGTTTGTTTGGCCAAGTACGCGTTTAAAGAAAAACATCCCGAAACAAGCGAAAAATATTCTGAATATCGCTGGAGGAATCTCGCTTTTGGCACTGATTCTTTGCTTCTTCTTTTTAGATGATCATTACAATTTCATCTATTACGGAGGAATGCTCCTAGTGAGTCTGTTATGCGTAGTGCTAGTTGCAGTGACAGCACACCCCGGAGCAAGTTTGAATCGATGGCTGACAAATCCAGTATTTACTTGGATTGGCAAACGAAGCTATGGCATTTATCTGTATCAGTTTCCAGTTATGATTTTTTATGAAGCAAAGGTGACTGATATTGCCGATCATGTTTTGTTGCATACTTTAGTGGAAATCACATTGATTCTAATCATCAGTGAACTTTCTTATCGATATGTGGAGCGTCCGCTAGCACGTTTTGATTATGGTCGTACATTTCAAGTGATGAAAGGATGGTTCAGCAAACCGATCATCAGTAAGAGCAAACCATGGGTTGTTCCAGGCACATTACTTGTAGCAATTGCACTCGTTGGTTTCGTTACGGCACCGAAAAACGCTGTAACAGCCGATCAAAAACAACTGCAGGCAAAAATCGCTGAAAGTAAAAAATTAGCAGAAGAAACCAGAAACAATTCAGAAAACACCACTAGTTCGGTTGACCAAGCGATCCTTGATAAGTACGAGTTGTCCAAGGCACAAGGGAATAAGGCACAAAAATTAGAACTAACGGCATTTGGTGATTCAGTTATGTTGGATGCTGCAACGGATCTACAAGAACTTTATCCAAAAGTAGTGGTAGATGGAGATGTCGGACGACAATTATATGCCAGTGTACCGTACATTGAAAAATTAAAGGAACAAGATTTGTTGAAAGACACTGTTCTGATTGGACTAGGAACGAATGGCTCATTCTCGGAAGCTCAGTTTGATAGTGTGATGGATGCAATCGGTGATCGAAAAGTATACTGGGTCAATGTCCGAGTACCGACGAAGCGCTGGCAAAATGACGTGAATGCGATGCTTGAACAGATGACGAAAAAATACGACAATATGACGCTGATTGATTGGTACAGCTACAGTAATGACCATAGTGACTGGTTTTATGATGATCAAGTCCATCCAAATCCTGAAGGGATGACACATTACATTCACTTAGTCAGCGAAGCCTTGCTAGGAGGAAGTTCAAGTACGAACAGCAGTGAGACAAACGTGACAGAATGATAGCTACAAAAAACTTCAGGCAAAAACATTTGTTTTTGCCTGAAGTTTTTTTATATTTATCGTGCTTTTAACATTCATATAGATTCAGGAAGCAAAACGGTTGAGTGTGTCTGTAAATAACGTTCTTTTTGTTTTCGGGTGAGTTTTTTGAATGCAGCTTCTGCTTTTGTTGCTTCGCTTCTTGAAGAAAATACTTCTGCATGGATCATCTTAACAGGTCTTCTTTTTTGAAGACGAGTATATTTAGCACCAGTACCATTGTTATGTTCCTCTAATCGTCTAGAAAGATCGGTTGTATATCCACCATAAAATGTCTGATCTTTACAGAATAATACGTAAAAATAATGTTCATTTGCCATAGAGCATCTCACGAATCTCTGCAGTGTATTCTCCATCCATATTGTAAGTGATCAATGGTGGAGCGACTTTGAATCCGTCTAATTTGCCTTCTTTGATTCCTTCAACTAACAAAATATTTGCCTCTTTTCCAGGTTTTGGGTAAACAAATTGGATCCTTTTAGGTGCAATTCGATAGTATTCCATGACCTGAATGATTTCTAAGAACCGATCAGGACGATGGACCATAGTAAAGCGTCCATTTGTTTTTAGTAGCTTACTTGAAATGTCGATCACTTCTTCTAACGTCGTATGGATCTCATGACGGGCGATTGCCAGGTGTTTATTAGGGTTCGTTTTATTTGTTGGCAGCCCTTTGAAATAAGGTGGATTACAGACGACTAAGTCACAAGAATTATGTCGAACGACAGATAAGCTGTCTTTCAGATCGATGGTGTGGACGGTCATTTGTTCATTTAAATGGTTAAGCGCGATACTACGTCTTGCCATGTCTGCTAGACGAGGTTGAAGTTCGATAGCGTCGATAGCCGCCTGGGTTCGTTTACTTAAAAAAAGTCCAACTGCGCCATTTCCTGCACAAAGGTCAACAATCTTCCCTTTTTTAGGTACACGGGAAAAGTGAGCAAGCAGCACAGCATCTAAAGAAAAAGAAAACACTTTGGAACTTTGGATAATCTTGATATCTTCTGCGTATAATTGGTCGATTCGTTCGTCTTCGTGAAGCATGGATTCCCTCCAAAATGAAAAAAATAGTCGTCTGTATTATACTATTTTTATTAAAAAGAACCAAGGTGGCTTGTCAAACCTCTATTTTTTATGCATACTATGACCATAAGAAGGGAAAGGAAGAGACTATGTTTTATCGATTTATGCGCGGGGTAGTTCGAGTACTATTAGCCTTAGTTAATGGAAATGCCCGCTATGAGAATAAAGAAGTTTTACCGCAAGATGAGAATTACATACTAGTTGCTCCCCATCGTACTTGGTGGGACCCATTATATCTGGCGGTAGCTGCAGCACCCAAGGAATTCAGCTTTATGGCAAAAGAAGAACTGTTCAAAAATCCAGTTCTGCGATTTATATTAACTCGATCCAATGCTTTTCCAGTTAAAAGAGAAAATCCAGGACCAAGCGTCATTAAAACACCTGTAAAGATTTTGAAATCGACAAATTTGAGTTTGATCATGTTTCCCAGTGGGACAAGACATGCTACAGAACTTAAAGGCGGAATGGCATTGATTTCCAGAATGTCTAAAGCGAAAATCGTGCCAGCTGTATATCAAGGTCCGTTGACACTTGGGGATCTGTTCAAGCGTCAGAGAGTGACAGTGCGTTTCGGCGAACCAATCGACTTATCAGATATCAAGAAAACGGATAAAGAAGGTATGGCGGAGATCGAACGACGAACACAAGCAGCTTTTGACAAATTGGACAAAGAAGTGAACCCTGATTTCAAATATGAAGTCAAAAAAAAATAAAATGATAAGTTTATGCGTGGGCGGTCTTTTGAATCTACTGTCCTGTTCAGTTCAGACTTTTTCAATGAAAACGAGGGAGAGACGTCAAGTCTGCCCTCTTTTTGCGTTCCAATATGTAAAATAGAAGACAGGTGTCATGTAATGGATCAAAGTGTTATAATAATTAGAAGGACATTTTTTGAGGTGATTGAATGCGTTTTTTACATACAGCCGATTGGCATATCGGAAAAAAACTACAAGGTTATGACTTGATTGAAGACCAGCGTCATGTACTATCTTCTATACTAGATATCGCGAAAGAAGAAAAAGTAGAGGCAATCGTGATTGCCGGAGACTTATATGATAGGAGTGTCCCAGCTGTTGATGCCGTAGAATTATACAATGAATTGATGGTCGATTGGAATTTAAAGGAAAAGATCCCGATTTTTGCTATATCAGGAAATCACGATAGCAGTACGAGACTTTCAGCGGGTACGCCATGGTTCAGTTATTCGAACTATTTTTTGCGAACACAGCTAGCAGAAGCATTTGAACCAGTCGAGTTTAAAAACGTACAATTTTTCTTTCTTCCTTACTTTGAACCAATTGCAGCGAGATTATATTTTGAAGATGACAATATCCGAACGATCAAGCAAGCGGTAGCCAAGGTGATAGATAAAATGCAGGAGCTATTTGATTCAGAAAAAAAACAAGTATTGATTAGCCATTTTTTTGTAATGGGAAGTGTAAAATCTGATTCGGAAACGAAAATCGAAGTAGGCGGGTTGGATTCGATCCCTGGTGAACTACTTACACCGTTTGATTATGTAGCACTAGGACATTTGCATAATCAAGCTGCTTTGAGACAGGATAATGCTCGCTATAGCGGTTCCCCATTGAAATTCTCTTTATCTGAGATCAACCAAAAAAAAGGCGTATGGATCGTTGACCTGACAACAGGCCTGGAGTTGAATTTTAGGGAGATCGAACCCCTGCATGATATTGAAGAAATAACAGCGAGTTTCAAAGAATTGCTGGATCCTGCCTTTTATCAGTCCGTCAATCGGGAGAATTACATCTATATCTATCTCACTGATAGAACGATCATCCCGAATATGATGAACCAGCTTCGGCAAATATATCCTCGTATTTTGGGGATTGAACGGGCAAACGGTCGAGCAGAACAAACAAAGCGCAAACGAAAAGTACTAGAAATGAAAGATCCTCAAAAATTAGCAGAAGCATTTTTTAGTGAAATGACGGAAGAGCAGCTAACTGCAAACCAAGAAAAATGGCTCGGAGAAACGTTGCAAGAAATCATGGAAATGGAATGATCAAGAATGAAACCGAAAAAATTACAACTTAAAAATTTTGGTCCTTTTATCAATGAGACCGTAGATTTTTCACGTTTGACAGAAGCACCGCTTTTTTTGATCAGCGGGAAGACAGGAGCTGGCAAAACGACGATTTTTGATGGGATCACCTTCGCACTTTTTGGTGAAACTTCCGGAAGACTTCGCTCTGGAAAAGAGATGCGTTCTTTGTTTGCTACACCAGACGAAGAAACAAGCGTGACTTTTTCTTTTGAACATCAGCAGATGAGCTATGAAATCGAACGAAAACCAGAACAAGTTTTAGCAAAACGAAAAGGAAACGGAACAAAAAAACAGGCAGCCAAAGTAACGTTGACCATTTTTGATGGGAAAGGAAAAGAAATAAAACAAATCACAAAACGTACAGAAGCAGATCAGTTGATCAGAGAACTGATGAATCTCGATGCGAAACAGTTTTCTCAAATCGTTTTACTACCCCAAGGAGAATTCCGTAATTTTTTGGTTTCATCAAGCAGTGATAAAGAGACTGTTTTACGTCATTTATTCGGTACTCAATTTTTCCAACAGTTCAATGAGCGATTAAAAGAAAAAGCAAAACAACAGCAACAAAAATTGGATCATTTAGAGCAAGAGCTGCATCTTCTGCAAAAAAGGTTTGTTTTAGTCAAAGAAGAGGAACCAGCAGCAGGGTTTGAAGCCGTTTTAGCCCAATGGACAAACCATCAGGCAATACTCGAAAAACAAATCACGGAAGAAAAAGAAGCTCTAACGGAACTTCAGGAAAAACAAAAGCAACTAGAAAATTCCTACTATCGTTTTGAAAGCTTGAAAAAAAGTTATGAAGAAAAAACGATATTAATAAACAAGCAAAAGGAATTAGCTGCTCAAAAAGACGAAATAGAGGAAAAGAAACGATGGATTGGGTATTATGAATTTACGCAACGATTAGTCGAACCAATCCAGCGCCTACAAGAAATAAAAGCTGAAAAAATAGAACTGTCACAAAAAAGTAGTGAGCAAACAAAGAAACTAGCGATGACTACGCAGAATTATGAAGAGTGGCAAAAAAATGAAGCAAACCGCGTACGCCGACAAACAAAAATCAAAGAAGCTGCTCAAAAACTGCAAAACAAACAGATGATGGTGCCAATTGTCGAATCCTTACGTAGTAAAAAACAAGACGCAGAACAATTAACAATTTCATTGGATAAAGAAGAATTGAATGCCGAGAAGCTGTATCAAAATCTCGCTATCTATCAGGAAAGAACTCGAATTCTTCAAGAAAATTTACTGGATCAGGAAAAACTGCAAGAAGATCGTCTTGCTTTTGGACAGTTAAAATATCTAGATGAAAAGCAGCAAGAAATAGAAAAACAAAAAGCAAAAGACACTGGGTCGCTCGCACAGATAAGAGAAGAACTCAAAAAAGCAACTGAAGAAATAATAAAAAATAGTCAGCTATTGAAAGAACAGACAGAACAAGCAGAACAGCTGAAAAGCCAATGGGCAAAGCAGCAAATTGCTCGTCTTCAGCTTTTTTTGCGTCCAGGGGAGCCATGTCTTGTTTGTGGATCAACGGAACACCCCATACAACAATCAAAACACGAACAGCCAAATAAGGAAGATATCTTAAAAGTAGAACAACAACTGGCAGAAGCTGAGTCTGCTGTAGAAAGAACTCAGCAAATCATTGCCAAAAGTGAAGCACATGAAAATAATCTTCAACAACAATTATCAGATTTAGAACAAAAAATCATGGCAACGAATATACAATTGGCTGAACAAGAAGAACACTTGCAACAGGCTTTGAAAAAGGCATTTCCTGAGATAACAGAACAAAAAACAAAAACAGCTCTTGTAGTAATCGAACAATCTTTAGATAGACGAAAAAGCAAGATGGCCAATGCAAGAATAGAGCTGGAAGAAATAAGACAACAAGCAGAAAAGCTCGAACAACAATTAGCTGTCTACAAACAGCAGCAGACAGAAAAAAATAATCAGCTCCAGCAACTGCAAGGAGAAATCAAAAGTTTAGAACAACAATTGCAAGATACGGATAGTAACTGTTTAGAAGAGGAGATACGACGACTTGAAAAACAGTTAGAAGAAGACTCGAATCAACTAGCTGTTGAGCAGAAAGCAGGAGTGCAATTGTTGCAAGATCTTCATACGCTTCGGACACAGCTTGATCTTCAACATGAACAAATAGAAAAAATAGATGAAAAAATAGAAAAGGAACAAGAAAGAATAGCTAAAAAGTTAGAAAGCCAGTCGTATTTTTCAACAATTGAAGAAATCTGTGCATTTGCACAACAGCAAGCACAATATAAAGAAAACCAACGTACAGTTACTTCTTATCATGAAGAGCAATTAGTGACAGCTGACCGACTGCGTCAATTAGAAAATATCCAGCTAACTGAGACATTCCCAGATACAGAAGAGATTAGCCAACAGTTAGAAGAGATAAGACGTATGATCGAAATAAAGCAAGAAAAGATATACGGTTTACAAGAACAAAAAATTAGTAATCAAAAAATCTACGATGAATGTCTTTCGATTTATCACACAAGCCAGACGAAATTAGATGAGCTTACGCAATTACAGCAGCTTTCGCAAACATTCAACGGAGAAAATCCTAAGAAGACTAGTTTGGAACGGTATGTGCTTCAGGTTTATCTTCAAGAAGTGTTACAAGTAGCAAATGATCATCTCCAACGTTTAACGAAAAATCGTTATCAATTTGAGCTAGCGGATACCATTGGCAGTTATCGAGGGAAAACCGGATTAGAAATCAATATCTATGATGATCAGGCAGGTATGTCTCGAAGTGCGCATACCCTGTCTGGCGGTGAGAGTTTTATTGCAGCACTTTCTTTAGCATTAGCTCTTGCCGATGTGATCCAGACACAAGCTGGTGGTGTAGCAATCGATGCATTGTTTATTGATGAAGGATTTGGGTCATTAGATGAAGAAGCTTTGGAAATGGCAATGGAAGCTTTAGAAACGATCGAAAGTGAAGGAAGAATGATCGGCATCATTAGTCATGTAAGAGAATTGAAAGAACGAGTATTACAACAAATAAGAATTGATACAGAAGGTAGCGGACAAAGCAAAATACGCTATCAACTTGGATAAAAAGGGAGATTGGTAACTATGAAATGGAGTATTCCAGAAAAAGTCATTGCACGTGGACGTCAATACTTGCAAGAAGGCCGAGTGTTATCGGTTGTCCCTGACCAAGAAGAAAACGTGTGGCATGCAGAAGTCTTGGGCAGTGAATTGTATATGGTTGATTTGGATGGTACAGCAAAAGAGATAGATTACTGCCAATGTCCTTATTGGGAGGAACATAAATATTGTAAGCATACAGTTGCTGTGGAACTTTATTTACGGTCGAAAAATCTATCTCGTATCATGAAAAAAGACCAGCCAATGCTAGAACCGGTAAAAGCAACAAGTGAGGGAGAAATCATTGCAAAAGGTTTTTCTCGTCTAAAAACACAAAACAATCCTCAAGCGGTGCAACCTTTGATTATTGAATACCAAGTAGAAACGATTGAGACTAATCAGTATCACCCAGAGCTTTCTATTTTGGCACTTTACTTGCGTATCGGTTCATTGGCATCACCGAAAAAAACATATATCGTAAAAAACATCTATGATTTTTTACAAGCTTACGCAGAAAAAGAAACTTACACTGTTAATAAACAGTACCAGTTTCGTCTAGATAAACGGGCGTTTCAAAAAGAAGATCAAAAAATACTCACGCATCTTGCAGGAAGTGCTCAGACGCATCAATTATTAGGTACGAACGGCTTACAAGTCAAAGGAAAACTAGATAAAAGATATCTGCTTCTCCCAGTAGAACAAGCCCGCTTCCTGTTAGAGCAGATGAATCAGACTACACGTTTGCATCTGCAGATAAATGAACAAAACGATCAAGGAATACAATTTTCCGATCAAAACAAACCTTTATCATTCAAAGTGGAAAAATTTGGAGAAGATTATTTGCTGCAAGCATTGAATGATTTTGATTTTTTCTTTATGCATTATCAGTGGGGAGTTATCCAAGGGACATTTTATTCTCTGACGAAATATCAACAAACGGTTTATCAAACTTGGAAACAATTGATTCGCCGATTGGAGAAACCAGAAGTAGTGTTCAAGAAAAAAGAATTACCGTCTTTGTTTAAAGAGATTATCCCTCTGCTTTCAGAGATCGGCGACGTAGCTATTGCCCCTGCAGTAGAAGAGGAAGTAGCAGATATCCCCGTCGAATTTATTTTCTTTTTCCGAAAAGCAAAAGGAAAAATCCAAGCTCGAGTCGATTTCGTCTATGGCGAAGTCATCTATTCGACTGACCCGAAGCATGAGGTCTCGACAGATCAGACTTTTCAGGTGTTACGTGACACAGTAGAAGAGAAACGAGTACTTGATCTATTCAGAATGTATCGCTACCAGAAAAATGAAACTGGTTATGAACGTCCATTGCCAAGCGGGGAAGAACTATATGCCTTTTTCCGCACAGAACTATCTGTCTTCCGTCAGTTTGGTGAAGTCAGACTTGGAAGAAAATTGCGAGAGTTGTATTTAGATGCGCATAAACATCAACCGAAAATCGAAGTAACCGAGACCGGTTCATGGCTCGATATTCGATTTGATGTGACAGGGATAGAGGAGCAAGAAATCGATCATGTCCTGCAAAGCTTGCTGAGAAATGATGCTTTTTATACATTAGAAAATGGTCAGGTTCTTTCTTTTGATTCAGAAGAATTTCAACAAACAAGCCAAGTGTTGCAACAATTACGGGAATCGATACGTACAGAAGAAGGAACGATCCATGTACCTAAAAATCAAGGATTGATCATTCAAAATCAATTGGAAAAAAGCAATGCTACTTTTAGTGAATCGTTCCAAACGATGGTACAAGATCTCATTCATCCAGAAAGATACCAGGCACAGCTTCCCAAAGGATTGAATGCAACGATGAGAGATTATCAAAAGCAAGGTTTTCGATGGTTGAAGATGTTAGGTCATTATCAGTTTGGCGGTATTTTAGCCGATGAAATGGGACTTGGGAAAACACTACAGACAATTGCCTTTTTACTTTCGGAAAAAGAAGAACGGAAAAGCTTCTCTGCTTTGATCGTAGCGCCTGCGAGCTTAATTTACAACTGGCAGGCAGAGGTGAGAAAATTCGCCCCTTCTTTAAGTATCCAAGTAATCAATGGGAATAAAAAAGAACGTGAAGAATTACTGGCTAAAGACACAGATATCCGAGTGACTTCTTATGCCAGCTTAAGACAGGATCTAGCTAATTATCAGTCGCAAAAAATTGATTATTTGATTCTTGATGAGGCACAAATGGTCAAAAATAGCAGTACGAAAACTGCACAAGCATTGAGAGAATTAGCTGTACCTCAGCGGTTTGCACTGAGTGGGACACCAATCGAGAATAATTTAGAAGAATTGTGGTCATTGTTTGCAACGATTATGCCAGGATTTTTCCCGACTAAAACAAAATTCAGGGAACTTGCCGCAGAAGAAATTGCGCAAATGATTCGACCGTTTATTTTACGGCGAGATAAACAAACTGTGTTGAAAGACTTGCCGGAAAAAACAGAGATGAATCTATATTCTGCACTTACAGAAGAACAAAAAACTGTTTATTTAGCTTACTTGCGTCAAATGCGTGAAGAAATCACATCAATGGATTCTGAAGCATTCAAGAAAAACCGGATCGGGATACTTGCTGGTCTGACAAGACTGCGACAAATTTGCTGCGATCCTCGTCTGTTTATTGAAGATTACCAAGGCGGTTCCGGCAAGCTCGAACAAGTAAAAGATCTACTGGTAGCTGCCAAAGAGAACAAACGAAGAGTTTTGCTGTTTTCTCAATTTACAGGGATGCTGACTATCTTGCAAGAAGAGTTAGCCGAGCTAGGGATCTCGACATTTTATTTAAGAGGCAGTACGAAACCACAAGATCGGTTAAGTATGGTAGACGCATTTAATGCTGGCGAAAAAGATGTTTTTCTGATTTCCTTAAAGGCTGGGGGAACTGGATTGAATCTCACGGGAGCAGATACGGTCATCTTGTATGACCTTTGGTGGAATCCTGCCATTGAAGAACAAGCTGCTGGACGTGCACATCGGATCGGACAAAAAAATGTGGTAGAAGTGTGGCGTATGATCTCTGAAGGAACGATTGAGGAACGGATGGATTCACTCCAGCAAGAAAAACGCGAACTGTTCCAAAAAGTGATCCAAGGTAATGAAGAACAGTTGACGAAACTGACTGAAGAAGACATCCGCATGATTTTAAGTGTAGGAGAAATCGAGGAGTAAGAGACTCGAAAAAGCGTTCAGTAATGGGTAAGAAAGTCTTTCTAAAGAAGCGATTGTTTATTTGATTTAAAAAATAGCAAGGAGGCTGGGATTCCATTTTATCCCAGCTTCCTTGCTATCATTTTTTTATTTCTATTTTTAAAGGTTATACAAAGATTGTCTTCATTGTCTCTAACAGCTGATCAAAAGAAGAAATCTCGATATCGCAAATTGGAGTCTGTTCAATTTTGCGTTCTCGATGGTTGAACCAAAGCGCTTGCCAGTTAGCACTTTTTGCACCTAGAACATCATTGTCGTAATTATCGCCAACGTATAAGGTCTCTTCTGGAAGCATATGAAATTCTTTCTCAGCCAGCTGAAAAATCTCTTTTTCTGGTTTTTGGAAACCTGTTGCTTGAGAAATGAGCATATTGCGGGAAGGAATCCAATTGTTCAATTGAAGTTGCTTCAGTTTTTTTGTCTGATGGTCAGTCGGCCCATTTGTGATAATTCCTAATGGGACATTCTTTTCCTTCAAGAAATTGAGGGTTTTTTTGACCTCCTCATGCAAGCAGATATTATCAAGTTCTTCCTCGTAAATTTTTTGAAATAAGAGGCCGTCTTCTTCCGTAATATGAGGGTAGTCTAAATCTTTTAGTGATTGGCTGATCCGATGTGCTCGCATATATTCTAGTGTCCAATCTCCTGCCATTACTTTTGGGAAGTTTTCATCACTATGATGGCGGAACCGGATATATAGTGGATGCATATCTGCATCTGAAACAAGCGGAACGACTCTTTTGACCGCGTTTCGAAATGGCTGCTGCTGATCATACATCGTATCATCAACATCAAACACAACTGATTTAATCAAAATTTTACACGCCTTTCGGTTTTCATTGATTTTTTCACAAATCCTTGGCTATTGTAACAGAAAAAATTGTCTAAAAAAGCTGATAAATAAAGGTTTTTCTTACTATATTTCTATTTCCTTGACAGAATAAGGTTTTTATATTTCAGTTTTTTTCACTAAAAATCGTGAAACACGTCAATAAGTTTGATGAACAAATTAATCATTATGGTAGAAGTCGATTGATTTATTTTAATGCAATCTCTGTGGAATTTTCGAAAGATTTATTTTTTTAATACAGTCTCAATATAACTATTCAAACATAAAATAACGTTATTTGATTTATTTGTTTATAGTAAATTTTATTTAGCAATCATTGCTTTAAAATACTACGCTTATATAACAGAGAAAATAAGCGTTATAATAAAGAACAGTATTATTTAAAATGACAGAAAACATTACTATTAAAGAAATAAAAAACATAAAAAATCTTAAGAAATCGGTTTCATTTAGCTTTTGAGATAAAATAATAGTACAGTTTTATACGCTGTTTCATATGTTTAGAAAATTTGAATTAGATTTGAAAACTCTAATTTTTAAATGATAAAAAAAGCGAGAATGCTGGTTTTACTGTATATTAACCTTAGATAACTTTCATTTTTTTAAAAAAATTATGAAAAAAAGGTAGCTGTTTAAAAGTTGATTATGTATAATAGAAACAGATGGGAGATTATTATGATCTTCTGTTACAAAAAAGTGATTCTTATCACGAAAAGGAGTGGTGCACGTTGTTAACATTATATACTTCTCCAAGTTGTACTTCCTGCAGAAAGGCTCGTGCGTGGTTGCAAGAACATCAGATTCCATTTGTTGAACGTAATATTTTTTCAGAACCATTGAACAGTTCTGAATTAAAAGCGATTTTACAAATGACAGAAGACGGAACAGAAGAAATCATCTCGACACGTTCCAAAGTATTCCAAAAACTGAACATGGATTTAGATGATCTGCCGTTACAAGAATTATTGGAACTTGTGCAAAACAATCCTGGATTGCTTCGCCGTCCAATCATGATTGATGATAAACGTCTGCAAGTTGGTTTTAATGAAGATGAAATTCGTCGGTTCCTACCGCGCGATGTACGACAATTAGAATTACGTCAAGCGCAATTGATGGCTGGATTATAGAAGGATAATACGAAACTTGGAAAAGACTATTACAAAGATAGTTTTTCCAAGTTTTTTTGTTTTTACAAAAAGTATTCTTGATTAGATGTATAAAAAGGTAGTAGAAGATGATGATTGCACGAAAAATAGAGAGGAAAAATTAGCTGAAAAGTCGGCTATATAGTATTCGTCTGCCAAAAATGTTATAGTTAAATAAGATAGCTTGAAAGGTTGAAAAATCCGCTGGTTTTATTAAATTCACTTAACAGCGAGATTTTTTTTCTTTACATTTAAGCTGATTTCGCTACAATGAATCTATATTAAACATTGTGGCAAAGTGAGGTGTAGCAAAATGGAAATGGAACATATTAATGAAAATACGATCCGTGTACTAATTGGTCATGAAGATTTAGAGGAACGGGGCGTTTCATTTTTGGATTTACTTGGCAATCACAAAGAAATCGAAAATTTCTTTTATAGTATTTTGGAAGAAGTTGATATCGAAGAGGAGTTCCGAGGAAGCGAAGCTGTCACTTTCCAAGTTTTGCCAAAAGGAGACGGATTAGAACTGTTTATCAGTAAAAATCTTCCGGATGAAGAAATTTCTCAATCAGAAGATTCTACTGTTGATTCAGAAGATGTGAGTGACTTTCTTCGTCAGCAGATTATTGGCAGCGATCCGGAGGAAGAATTATCTGGAAGCGCCCTAGAAGAACAGGAAAGACAAGCAACTTTTGCTTTTGAAGATTTTGAACAAGTGATCCAACTTGCAACAGATGTCGAACTAGAGTCTGCTTGGACTGATTTGTATTTATTCGAAGAGCGCTATTACCTAGTCGTTCACTTCTGGATGGAAAATCTCAACCAAGCGGATGTAGAGAATCAGATTGCTCGAATTTTGGAGTTTGCTGAAAAGAGCGATCGTACACCAGAAACATTGAATGAATATGGAAAATGTCTGATGGCACGTAATGCTATCGAGCGAACGAAATTTTATTTTGTATAAATCAGCATTATAGTAAGAGACTGTGACAAAAATTGTGTCGCAGTCTTTTTTTCGTATAAATAGTGTTCAAAAGCTTGCATCTGCGGTAACAAGCCCAACCAAACGAAAAATATTGGGAACTATTTTTGTTTAGCTGTTCTTATTACTTGATGCAGAATAGCTTTTTCACGCCCTCTTTTTTCGTGTAAATAAATTCTTAGACGTAAATAAGTTCAGAGGGAGAAAAATGCTGCTTGCAATGAATGAATATAATAAGTGCTGTTTTGCTAAACATGCAGAAAAAGGAAAGAAATATTATTGTCGTGGCTGTCGAAAAAGAGTGATTTTGAAAAAGGGAAAGAAAAAATGTGCTCATTTTGCCCATCAAAAATCAGATAACTGTTCGGTCTTTAGTGAAAGAGAATCAAAAGAGCACTTACAGTTAAAGGAATGCTTCATGGATTGGCTGGGACAGTCAGTAGAACCAGTATTTTTGGAAGCCTATTTGCCGAGGTTGCGGCAAAGGCCTGATATTTTGTTGGCGAATCTAGCAATAGAAATCCAATGTTCTAGACTGTCTCACCAGAGATTTATTGAAAGAACCCAAAATTATTTGAATAACAGTTACCAAGTATGGTGGATACTTGGTAATTCTTTTCTTGGACAATCGCAATTCTCATTGATAGAAAAAAGTTGCTGCTACTATAATAGAAAAAGAGGAGTGCATTGCTGGAAAGCTGATCTCAAGAAACAAAAGCTTTATTTGTATCATCATATTACAGAGACTGTATCAGGGCATATTTCCTTTTGCAGTAGCTGCTGGACTTTTTCTAGTAGGGACCTTAAAGAAATATTCACTAGTAACGAAATTAAAATGAACCAAATGAAAAAAATAGAAAAAGTGAGTGAAGATGGGAAGAAATGGCTGACACGCCAACTTATTCACAAGCAAAAGAATACAGTATCCATACAAGAACAATGCTACTTGCGTCATAAACATCTTTTGCATCTATCATCGTGGATCTATCAAAAAAGTCGGTTTTTCTTTTATTTACAAGAACAGGTTTTTCTTTATCGAATGTTGTACGAAGAAGCCTTGGAAAACCAGAAAGTTCCTGATTTCAACTCATGGATTTGCCAAATAAAAGAACATAAAAGGGAATGGCTTTTTCCTATGATTGATGAAGAGATGGTCTATCAGCAGTTTTTTAACGAATGCATACATTTGTCTTCTTTGAAAAAATAGTAAGTATAAAAATAGGCTAGGAATCGGTTTTCTATGTAAAACAAGATTTAGTTATGCTAAAATTGATGGAAGCAGACACATGAATGAGTAGAAAAGTTAGATGCTGTGACATGTGGATGTTAGACTATGATCTATTTTGATAGATAGAGCTAAGGGAAGAAAAGGAGTGGATTTCATGGAAGTAAAGCAGTTGCCAAAACGAGAAGAATTGCCTGAAAATTTAACTTGGGACTTGACCAAGATCTTTTCAAGCGACCAAGAGTTTGATGAGAAATATTTGGAATTATCAGAAGAGTTAAAACAATCTGAAAAACACAAAGGAACACTTGATCAAGGCGCTTCTCAATTTTTAAATGCGATTGAATTCGTATTGAGGGTTTATCGCCAAACTGAAGTCATTTATGTATATGCGCACCTTAAAAACGATCAAGACACTGGAAATACAGATTACCAAGCGCTTTATGCAAGAGCAAGCAGTCTGTTTTCGAAAGTTAGTGAAGCCGTTTCCTGGTTTGAACCAGAAATATTGCAATTGTCAGATGACCAGATTTGGCAATATTTCAAAGAAGAACCAAAATTGGAAGTCTATCGCCATTATATCCAGCAAATAGTAGATAATCGAGCCCATGTCTTATCTGCTGAGCAGGAATCTCTTCTTGCTGGAGCAGGTGAAATCTTTGATGCTTCAAGTGATACATTTGCTGTTTTGAATAATGCAGATCTAGTTTTTCCAACGATTGAAGGAGAAAATGGTGAAATAGTCCAATTATCTCATGGCGTGTATGGTCAGTTGCTAGAAAGCACGGATCGAAGGGTACGCGAAGCAGCATTTAAGGGATTGTACAGTGTTTACGAACAATTTAGAAATACATTTGCTTCTACTTTAGGCACACATATAAAAGGACATAATTTTAAAGCGAAAGTCCGTAATTACAGCTCTGCCAGAGAAGCGTCTTTGAGCAATAATCATATTCCTGAAAGTGTATACGATACTTTGGTAGACGTGGTAAACAAGCATTTGCCTTTGTTACATCGATACATGGAATTACGGAAACGTTTATTAGAAGTGGAAAAACTGCACATGTATGATCTTTATACACCGGTCTTAGGGGAAGCTCCAATTACCTTTACGTACGAAGAAGCAAAAGAAAAAGCTTTAGAAGCACTGAAACCAATGGGTGAAGAATACATGGCCATCGTAGAAAAAGCATTCTCTGAACGTTGGATCGATGTTGTCGAAAATAAAGGGAAACGAAGCGGTGCTTATTCTTCGGGAAGCTATGACACAAATCCATATATTTTATTGAATTGGCATGATACGCTGGATCAGCTATTTACGCTTGTCCACGAAATGGGACATAGTGTTCATAGTTATTTCACTCGTTCGAACCAGCCTTATGTGTACGGCGACTACTCCATCTTTTTAGCAGAAATTGCTTCGACAACGAATGAAAATATCCTAACGGAGTATTTATTGGAAACAGAAAAAGACCCTCGTGTACGGGCTTATGTACTCAACCATTACTTGGATGGGTTTAAAGGAACAGTTTTCCGCCAGACACAATTCGCTGAATTCGAGCATTTCATGCATACGGAAGATGAAAAAGGTGTGCCATTGACTAGTGAATACCTAAGTGATAGTTATGGTAAATTGAATGCAAAATATTATGGTCCAGCAGTCGAAGAAGACCCAGAAATTAAATTCGAATGGTCACGGATACCGCATTTTTATTATAATTACTATGTTTTCCAATACTCGACTGGCTTTTCTGCTGCTTCAGCACTGGCGAAGAAAATACTAAACCAGGAACCAGAGGCACTAGAGAACTACTTGGCTTACCTAAAAGCAGGTAACAGCGATTATCCTGTGGAAGTAATGAAAAAAGCAGGAGTTGATATGACACAGGCTGCATATATCGAAGATGCAATGTCGATGTTTGAACAACGTCTAAATGAATTAGAAGAATTGATCGATCGTTTATAAGGCTTTCTATTTTTGATTTTCTCGAATAGAAACGAAAAAAATACGTCGGCTCTCTTGTAAGGGAGTCGACGTATTTTTTTAATTAGAAAGCAAGTGTAAATGGCTAGTTCTTGAATGGAACTGAGAATCATTTGTATGTAAATGTTCACCATTAAAAACTTGATATGAGTTATCTGTTGTTTTACACAGCTCTGTGATTCTCCAAAGGCTACTTGTACCTTTTACTTCTACTAAAACACCAAAATCACGGTCGCAGGCATAATTGTAAACGACTGCAGAAGGGTGTTTTGTGATGCCCATTTCCCGAGCAATTTTTTGATCAGAAAAGAATACTTCTTTAACGAAGTCAGACTGCCGATCTTCTTTAAACATATTCAAATCGCCGCCGATTTCTTCAAATATGGATTCAGCAAGTTCTTGAGAATATGGTATGTCATTACAGCCGACTGCTTCTTGCAATTTGATCAAAAAACGGCGGCCTTTTTTCTTTCCTTGAAACTGCGCCGCTTTGCAGTCTAATGCTGCAGAATAAGTCATTGAGAATAAGTGATTACGTTCCTCAAGATTGTTCTGAGAAATTCCTTTTTGTTGCATGACATCCCCAATTGTCTGCAAATTGACCAAAGGAAGAAAGCGAAATTGCATCTTTTCTTTTGATGGTGTCCCGTACTCTTCTTCGATAAATTGTAATAACTGTTGTTCCATTTCGAAACAGTATTCCCCTAAAGGATTAACAAATAAATAGATTTCGATCATATGAATCTCCCCCAAAATAGATTCTATACAACTAGTGACTAGATTCTTTCACATCCTATAACTTAACAGAAAAAAGTAAAAAAATGAACTCAAGTGCCTTGTGAAAATGAAAGGTTTCTAATTTTTAGCTTCAAGCATACGTTGGATCTTGTTCTTAGCAGGACGATAAGGTAAAGAAAAACGTTTTAAAAAATTTATAAAAGCAATTTTTCCCACAGATGCATCCCCTACCTCTAGTTCCAGTTCAAAATCGTGTAGATTGTCTCCCCAGCTTTCATCAATAGCTAAAAGTCCTTCTTCAATAGGGAATTCAGCCCGTTTTGTTGTAAGCTTTCCGGTTTGGATTAATGAAGCAGGATCGATATTCAAATCAGAAAGTTTTTGAAAAACTGCGCCTGAACGAGGCAGACGTTTTTCGAAGATAAATGCTTCTGCTTCTTCTGTTATAAAGGTATCCGTTGTTTCGAGACGCCCTTTTTCAGCAGGTGTTTTTAATGTATATTCAGCTTGATGACCAACGAAACGGATCCGTAGGCCACAATTTTGTTTCTTCAGCTGTTCATCAACGGTATCGAAATAAATATTAGTCTGTACACGGAAATCTTTATCTGTTAATTGATAGTGAGCGATGAATATCTCGTACTCTTGCTTTGTCAGCATAGATTTATATTCGATTTCAAGCATTTGTGTCATTTGATCGACTCCTTTTTGTCTATTTTGCCTAATTTTCTTTTTTTGGTCAATGCATAAATCAAGAGTACGAAAAAACTTTGCATATATGGTAGAATAAACAATGAATGTTAATGAAGTAGAGGTATCAGCTATGGAACGAGATTGGGAAGCATTTTTAGCACCATATGAACAAACTGTATCAGAATTGAAAGTGAAACTGCGGGGGATCCGCAAACAGTTCCGTGAACAAAATCGACATGTCCCGATTGAATTTGTCACTGGGAGAGTCAAGCCAGTCGATAGTATTGTAACAAAATCACAATTACGGCATATTCCAATGGGACGTTTAGAAGAAGAAATGTCTGATATTGCCGGGTTAAGGATCATGTGTCAGTTTGTAGAAGATATCCATCAAGTTGTTGAGATCATCCGTAAAAGAAAAGACATGAAAGTTCTCCAAGAACGAGATTACATCACAAATAAAAAAGCAAGTGGCTACCGTTCTTATCATCTGGTGATCGAGTATCCTGTACAGCTGATCAGCGGTGAGAAGAAAATTTTGGCGGAAATCCAGATTCGGACTCTTGCGATGAATTTCTGGGCAACGATTGAGCATTCGCTGAATTATAAATATCAAGGCGTTTTTCCAGAAGAAATGAGTGAACGACTTCAGCGTGCGGCAGAAGCTGCCTATCAGTTGGATGAAGAGATGTCCAGTATCCGTGAAGAAATCCAAGAAGCACAGCGGTTATTCTCCCATGGAAGAGGAAAATCAGATGATGTCTACTATCGAACGCTTTTGAAGAAAGAAAGCGAAAGAGAGGAGGCAGGGGATGAAAGTAGCGATCGTTCATAATAAAGAAGCAAAGACTATAGAAGTGACAGAACGTTTGAACGCACTTTTAGAACAAGCAGGGATTCAACGAGATGATCATGAGCCAGAATTGGTCATCTCAGTCGGCGGAGACGGCACATTATTGTCGGCGTTCCATCACTACAGTCATTGTCTGAATGATGTGCGTTTCTTGGGCGTGCATACAGGTCATTTAGGGTTTTACACGGATTGGCGGGATTACGAGCTGGAAGAACTAGTAGACAGCTTACGAACGAACCGGGAACAAAGTGTTAGTTATCCCTTGCTGGATGTTCGGATCAGTTATTTGGATGAAACACCGGACCAGCATTTTTTAGCACTGAATGAATCAACGATTAAACGGGCCAATCGTACGATGGTAGCCGATGTATACATCAAAAACGAGCTGTTTGAAAGTTTTAGAGGAGATGGATTGACGATTTCTACGCCTACTGGTTCGACAGCATATAATAAAAGTGTCGGCGGTGCTGTGATCCATCCTAGTATCAATGCCTTTCAGTTGGCAGAGATTGCTTCACTGAATAATCGAGTGTTTCGTACTTTGGGTTCTCCGATCGTGATTGCCCATGATGAATGGCTAGAAATAAAATTGGAAAATACAGAAGATTATCTTGTAACGGTTGATCAATTGAATGTCGCAAAAGCAAATATCCGCTCAATTTATTATCGAATAGCAGAAGAACGGATCCATTTTGCTTCTTATCGACATATGCATTTTTGGCATCGTGTGAAAGATGCCTTTATTAGTGAGGATTGATATGCAGTTTACATGGGATTATGAGAAAGATCATTCTCAGCAAGTAAAATATTTTTTAAAAGAAAAAGGGATCTCAAAGGGTCTGTTAGCGAAAATAAAATTTCAAGGCGGTCAAATCAAAGTTAATGATCAAGTAGAAAATGTCTTGTTTTCTCTAGCTAAGGATGATAAGGTAACCATTGTGATTCCTGCTGAAGGAGAACATGAAACCGTACTTTTGGATGAAACACCGATCGATATCGTGTATGAAGATGAACACGTTCTGGTAGTAAATAAACCAGCAGGCGTTTCGTCTATTCCTGCCCAATACCATCCAAATGGGACAATGGCTAATCGTGTAAAGGCTTATTATAAAAAACAAGGTTACGAAAACCAAGTAATCCATGTGGTGACGCGACTAGATCGGGATACATCTGGTTTGATGCTTTTTGCAAAGCATGGATTTGCGCACGCAAAATTAGATATGCAACTTCGTGAAAAGAAGTTTGTGAAAAAATATCAGGCCTTAGTCAGTGGAAGGCTTTCAGATTTATCGGCACATGGACATATCGATTTGCCGATCGCCCGAGATTATTCTTCGCTATTGAAGCGAATGGTCTCTGATGAAGGACGTTCGGCACAGACTGAGTACTGGATAGAGAAGCGACTAACAGAAATCGCGTTAGTTGATATCCAGCTGCATACAGGAAGGACACATCAAATAAGAGTTCATTTTTCCGCAATTGGCTGTGCCCTGCTCGGTGATGATATGTATGGCGGGCGAATGGATCTGGGAATAAAAAGACAAGCCCTTCATTGTTATGATCTGCGTTTTTACCATCCATTTACAGAAGAGTTGCTGGAGTTCAAGCAGCCTTTAGCCGCAGACATGGAGGCAGTTGTGAGACGGTTTGAAGAATAAGGCGAGGTGAGATTGGTTTGGATGAAAATCAAGAATTAGAGGAAAGATTTGCCCAGTTGACTCAAGATTTAAGGGAAAATAATATTCAGGCATTCAGAAACAGTTTTTTAGAGATGCATATCTATGAGCAGGGGCAATTCTACCAATCTCTTACAGAAGAGAACAGACAGCTGATCTATTCCTATCTGTCGCCTAAAGAATTAGCGGATATGTTCGATGTGATTGAAGAAGACAACGAACATATGAAAGAATACCTAGATGAAATGCGTCCTAGCTATGCAGCTGATATGCTTTCTGAGATGTATACAGATAATGCTGTTGACTTGCTTAATACGCTGGATAAAAAGCAAATTGCTAAATATTTAAGTTTGATGTCGGCAGACGATGCCAGTGAAATCAAGGAACTTCTCCATTACGAGGATGAAACAGCTGGCGCGATCATGACAACTGAATTTGTTTCGATCGTAGCCAATCAAACTGTTCGCTCTGCGATGTACGTGCTGAAGAACGAAGCAGATGTAGCTGAAACAATCTATTACATCTATGTCGTTAATCAAGAAGGTCAGCTAGTAGGGGTTATTTCTCTGCGCGACCTAATCGTGAATGATGACGACGCAATGATTTCTGATCTGATGAGCGAACGAGTGCTTTCAGTTCATGTAGGCGACGACCAAGAAGATGTGGCACAAACATTTAGGGATTATGACTTCTTAGCTCTTCCTGTTACCGATTATGATGATCATTTGTTAGGAATCGTCACAGTCGATGATATCATCGACGTTATTGATGATGAAGCTGCTAGCGATTATTCAGGACTTGCCGGGGTCAATGTGGAAGAAATTAATGAAAATCCAGTAAAGGCAGCGTCTCGACGTTTGCCTTGGCTGATCACTCTGTTGTTTTTAGGTATGTCGACCGCTTCTTTAATCAGTCACTATGAAGACTTGGTAAGTGAAGCGAGTATTTTAGCAGTCTTCATTTCGCTGATTACAGGAACTGCCGGTAATGCTGGAACCCAGTCGCTAGCTGTGGCTGTTCGTCGACTTGCGATTTCTGATGAGAAAGATCATGGATTTGTTCGACTTGTTTTGGCTGAAGTCTTGACCGGCGTTGTCACAGGAGCTGTTACGGGGATCACGATTTTTCTAATCGTAGGTTTTTGGAAACATAATTTTATCTTGGGGTTTGTCATAGGGATGGCTATGCTATTTGCAATCACAGTGGCGAATCTTGCAGGTAGTTTAATCCCGATGCTAATGGATCGTCTAGGATTTGATCCAGCAGTAGCAAGCGGCCCCTTTATCACGACTTTGAGCGATTTGACGAGTGTACTGATTTATTTCAATATTGCTTCTTTATTTATGGGCTATTTTATGTAAAAAAACAAAAACATTTGCAATAAGCATTATGCCTGTTGCAAATGTTTTTTTGTTTATAAGATTATAACTGAAGATCCACGATTTTGGTTCCGTGTACTTCGCTTACGTTCAATTCTTTAGCTACATGTGCTGCATTCTCTGCAGTGACACCACCACCAGGCAAAATGATTAAGCGGCCATCTGTATAGGCAATCAATTCTTTAAGCCGTGGGAAATTTTCTACAATAGTTTTGTCAGCAGGACCGCCATGAGTCAAGATACGGTCAACACCATGTTCTACCAGCCAATCGATTGCTTCGAATTGCCGATCTTCAGGAATACTGTCAAAAGCCATATGGAAGGTGATCTGCAACCCTTCTGCTGTTTCGATCAATAGTTCCAAGGCCTCTTCGTCTAGCCAGCCTGAAGGAGTAAGACAACCAAATACTACGCCATCCGTCCCTAATTTCTTTGCTTCAATCAAATCAGTATGCATGATTTTCAATTCGATATCGTTATAGACGAAGTCGCCCCCTCTAGGACGAATAATCGTCATTACGGGGATATCTTTTTCCCCAGCATAACTTAACGTTTCTTCGATCACACCAGTACTCGGGGTTGTGCCACCGACCGCTAAGTTGTCACACAATTCGATCCGATCGGCTCCTCTAGCAATTGCTAGAGGAATAGATGTGTAGTTTTCAGCGCAAAATTCTTTGATCATCTAATCTTCTCCTTTATCTTTCACTTTCTTCTAGGCATTGTATCATATTTTTAGCAGTTGCCAAAGTGAGCATCTAACGGTAAGATAAAACAGAAATGAGGGGGAACTATGTTAAAAAAAATTGACCGAGGACGCCAGTTTTTGGCAGAAAATCATCAGCTGTTCCGCTGTCCGGTTTGCCAAGAAGAAGTAAAAAAGTCTGATAATGGCTTGATATGCAAAAATAATCACCGTTTTGACCTTTCCAAAAAAGGAACACTTTATTTTTTATCCCATGCGGTTAAAACAGAATACGATCAAGGAATGTTCGTTCCAAGGCGTAGAATGATCCAATCTGGCATGTATCAGCCCGTTATTGAGACTATTGCGCAGCATTTACCTGAAGAAGTCTCGCTATTAGATGTTGGCTGCGGAGAAGGTAGCTTCTTGAATGAACTTTCAAAATTGAAAAAGATTCAAAATGCTGTTGGATTTGATATTTCAAAAGAAGGAGTCTACGCAGCTACAGAACAATCTGCCGAAGCATTTTGGTGTGTAGCTGATTTGACCAATTTGCCGTTTGCTGATCAAACATTCAACGCGGTTTTAAATATCTTTTCGCCTTCTCATTACCAAGAATTCCAACGTGTACTCTCAGAAGATGGAGAAGTGTTGAAGGTGGTGCCACAAGAAAATTATTTAAAGGAACTACGTCAGGCTTTTTATCCGAATCAACCTGAAAAACAGAGTTATTCCAATGAACGTGTAGTAGCTAAGTTTGCTGAAGCAATGAAATTAACTGAACGTCAGCGTGTAACCTATGAATTTGAGATACCAGAGGAAAATCAAAAAGATCTTTTGGCCATGTCACCTTTAGAATGGCAGGTAGAAGAGCGAATCAAAGCAGACTTATATAAGAATCCTTTGAAGAAGATTACAATTGACATAGAATTATTAAAAGGAACTAAGAGAAAGCGTTTTTCTAGCAGTTTTTAATGAGTAGAGGTTGCAAAAAAAAGTTGAGGGTGTTATATTAGCAACAAGTTGTTTTTTCATTGGTTTTTATCAGGTTCCTGTTCTGATAAAAGTTAGTGAGAAGAGCTTCACTAACGTAACGACTCGCAGTGACTGACACCGAGTTGATACGTTTTTTTTTATGCAAAAATCAAATTGTCAGAAAATAGAAACGAACATAAATATGAGAGGAATGATCCTGATGAATCATATCGTTTTATTTGAACCATTAATCCCTGCAAACACTGGAAATATTGCCCGTACGTGTGCAGCCACGAATACTCCGCTTCATTTAATCGAGCCACTAGGTTTTTCAACTGATGACAAACATCTAAAACGGGCAGGGTTGGATTATTGGAATGATGTAAATATTACTTACCACAGTAATTTAGAAGCTTTTTTAACATTTTTAGGTAATCGTAAACTACATTTGATCTCAAAATTTGCCCATAAAGTATATAGTGACGAAAATTTTGCTGATGGAGAAGAGCACTTCTTTTTATTTGGAAAAGAAACAACCGGTTTGCCAGAAACATTTATGCGTGAAAACGAAGAAAAGTGTTTACGCATCCCTATGAATGATGAGCATGTCCGCTCATTGAATTTATCGAATACAGCTGCAATGATAGTGTATGAAGCACTTCGACAGCAAGGATTCCCTAATTTAGAATTGACGCATCACTATGAAAATGACAAGCTGGATTAGACAGTTTATTATAGAGTAAAATAAAAGAAAGACAGGAGTTTGCTGCGTATGGAACTATATTTTACCCGACATGGGAAGACACAATGGAATCAGGAAAGACGTTTTCAAGGGAGCAATGGCGATTCTCCGCTTTTGCCACAAAGTTACGAAGAAATCAAAGCATTTGGGAAAAAGGTAAAATATGTTCCTTTTAAAGCAATTTATTCCAGTACAGCAAAGCGAGCACGTGATACAGCAGAAGGTATCAACAAAGAGCTTGCTCGTCCGGTAGAGATTTTTTATACAGATAAGCTAAGAGAGCTAGGGCTGGGTACTTTAGAAGGTCAGTCGATCGATGAAATGTACCAGAAATATCCGGATAATCTGCCGAATTTGCGTAATCATTTAGATCTGTATGATCCTTCTCCTTTTCACGGAGAAACGATTGAATCGGCAATCACACGTATCGAAACTGTTGTAGCAGATGCGGTTGCCCAACATAAAGATGGCCCACTTTTATTCGTAGGACATGGAGCTTCTTTAACTGCAGCCATTCAATGGATGACAGGAAAAGAGCTAAGTGAGTTGCGTGAAATGGGTGGATTGTTCAATAGTAGTTTGACGATTTTAGAGACTGAAGAGCCTTGCAGATTATTGCCATATGAACTGAAAGTATGGAACCAAACAGATTTTTTAGGAACTGAAACAGCACCAGAACCTTTACTATAGAAGAAGGAGGCGGCTTCCGATGCAGCCAGAAGAAATGCCTTATTTCGTTGGTACAGTTGCCGCGATTTTTTTTCAAAATCCTAGTAATTTTTACAAAGTGCTTTTGGTACACATCAGTGAAACCACAGCTGATTACCGTGAAAAAGAGATTGTAGTCACCGGAAGTTTCGGCGATATTCAAGAAAATGAGACTTATCGTTTTTATGGAGAATTAGTGGATCATCCTAAATACGGAAGGCAGCTTAAACTCGAAAGATATGAGCAAGAAAAGCCAACAACTGCAAATGGGATCGTAGCGTATCTTTCCAGCGAAAAATTCCCAGGAATCGGGAAGAAAACAGCAGAAAAAATTGTAGAATTGCTGGGAGAAGATGCTATCGAAAAAATCATTGCTGATCCTTCGGTATTAAAACAAATCTCCGGTTTGACGAAGCCAAAAAGAGAAATGCTTGCTGAGACGATTCGGCTAAACCACGGGATGGATCAAGTGATCATGGGACTGAATCGTTACGGGTTCGGTAGTCAGTTAGCTTTCAGTATCTACCAGGCCTATAAGAACGAGTCTTTGGATATCATCGAAGAAAATCCGTACCAGCTAGTCGAAGACATAGAAGGAATCGGGTTCAAACGTGCAGATAATCTAGCCGAACAAATCGGTATTGCAGCAGATTCACCGAGAAGAATTCGAGCAGCTATCTTGCATCAGATTTTTCAGCATGCAGTTCAAACAGGAGATACATACGTACCGGCGGAGACATTGCTTCAGCAAACGATCCGTATTTTAGAAACAAGTCGCCCAATTGAAATCCAGCCTGATCAGGTTGCTACTGTAATTATCCAACTTGTTGAAGAAGGAAAGATACAACAAGAAGAGACTAATCTTTACGAAAACAGTTTGTACTTTTCTGAATGGGGGATCGGTAATTCGATCCAGCGCCTTCTCAGTCGTAAAAAAGAAATCCATTATCCTGAAAAAGAAGTGCAGAAGAATATTCGGCGTATCGAAAAAATATTCGGCATACAGTATGGACCTTCGCAAGAACAAGCTATCGCTGAAGCAATCCGTTCCCCTCTATTTATTTTAACAGGAGGACCAGGTACGGGGAAAACTACTGTGATCAACGGAATCGTCAATCTTTTTGCAGAGTTGAACGGACTGGAATTGGATCCTTCAAAATATACCCAAGAAATTTTTCCTATTCTACTTGCAGCACCAACTGGCCGAGCAGCTAAACGAATGAACGAAACGACAGGTCTGCCTGCCAGTACGATCCATCGTCTTCTGGGGCTGAATGGACGGGAAAAAACACCTTCAGTCAGTACGAAAGAATTAGAAGGCGGACTTTTGATTGTTGATGAGATGTCTATGGTCGATACATGGCTGGCTAACACATTATTCAAAGCGATTCCGACGAATATGCAAGTTATCTTAGTAGGAGACAAAGATCAGCTTCCCTCTGTCGGTCCTGGTCAAGTACTCCATGATCTTTTGGAAATCGAACAAATTCCCAAAATGGAACTCAATCAGATTTATCGGCAAGGTGATGGTTCTAGTATTATTCCTCTTGCCCATGAGATCAAAGAAGGACGTCTGCCAAAAGATTTCACAAAGAATCAAAAAGATCGTTCCTATTTCCGAAGTGATGCTTATCAAATTGAACCCTTGATCTCTAAAATTGTGGAAAAAGCGAAAAATAAGGGATTCCGTGCACAAGATATCCAAGTATTAGCACCAATGTATCGGGGACCTGCAGGGATCGATGCGTTAAATAAAATGATGCAGGAGATATTCAATCCAGGGAAACCTGGAAAAAAGGAAGTACATTGGAACGACACCGTTTATCGGATAGGAGACAAAGTCCTCCAATTAGTCAATACTCCCGAATTGAATGTATTCAATGGAGATATGGGAGAAATCACGGGTATCATCTTGGCAAAAGATTCTGAAGATAAAGTGGATGAATTAGTTATCCAGTTTGATGCAAATGAGGTCACTTATAAAAGAAACGAATGGAATAAAATCACTCTTTCTTATTGTTGCTCAATCCATAAATCACAAGGCAGTGAATTCAAGATGGTTATTTTGCCCATGGTCCATCAATATCAGCGGATGCTTCAGCGTAATTTGCTCTACACGGCAGTGACTCGCAGTAAGGAACTGTTGATTTTGTTAGGGGAAGAGCAAGCCTATGTCACTTGTGTAGCGAATGAATCAGCAAGCCGGATGACTACGTTGAAATCAAGGATCATAGATAATGATAAAATGAATATCACTCTCCGGACCAAACTAGCAGCTTATGAAGATTCTTTGGTCGGAAATGATCCATTTGAAGATGGGAACTATACAAAAGAGCCACGGGTTGTAAAAGAAAAGCTACCTGTAGAAGATGACAGTGGGACGAATGAAACGAAAAACCAAGTAATGGAAACAGTGGAACCAGATCTGTTCTCTTCATCGGTTGTAGAGGAAAAGAAAGAAGAGGTAGAACCTGCTGTTTCTAAAGATTTCGTTCTTACAGCAGAAGTGATCGATAACCAGTTAGTAGATCCGATGATTGGTATGGAAAACAGTTCTCCCTACGATTTTATACCGGCAAAAAATGCTTGATTTTAAAGATGAGAAATAGCTAAAAATGATCGTTGGTTAGCGTTTTCTTTTGTTTTTTCAGTGTGATATGCTAAGCTGAAATCAAAAGGGGGGCGTTACTTTATGGCTAAAGAAACCGAAGATAAATTAGCGAAATTAGCAAAAGAATCTGGCAATGACTTTAAAAAGTTAGATGAGATGGAAAAAGAATTCAAATTGAATGAAAGTCCTGATGTAGAACGAGACGATCGTGAAGAATCAAAACTAGAAAAAACGTTAGACAAGGCGCCTATTTTTCCGCCTAACACGCCGAACAATCCAACGAATCCTGGCAGCCCTGCGAATCCTTGATTCTTTCAATCGTGAGGAAATGGTTTGCGGGACAATTGAATAGAAGATGTGAAAAAAACCTGAATGATGCGAAGGAGCATCATTCAGGTTTTTTTGTGTTAGATAAGACTTATTGCAAATGCTGATAAAAGTAGATAGCCAATTGCGTGCGATCCCGTAAATCTAGCTTTTCTAGTAATTGGCTGATGTAATTGCGAACAGTGCCGTCACTCAAGTACAAGGCATCTGCAATTTCTTTATTGTTTTTCCCGGCAGCTACTTCTTTGATGATTGCAAGCTCACGTTCACTAAAAGAAGCATAAGCATGACTATCAATCGTCGGTTTATTCTTCATCATTTGAGTGAAAGTCTCGATGATTTCATTACCAAATACGGCCTGTCCATTATAAGCGGATTTGACAGAAGGAATAATCGCTTGCAAGTTCTGTTTGATTAAATACCCTTTGACACCGATGGAAAATGCTTCGCGGATGTATTCTTCATCTTTGAATGTCGTCAAAAGCAAAAGGATGGCTTTGGGAAATTTAGCCAAAATTTCTTTGGCAGCATCGATGCCCGTTTGTTTAGGCATGCGGATGTCCGTCAGCAAAACATCGGGACGATGGGTTTCGTATAAGACTAGCGCATCCTTGGCACAATGACCAATGCCTAACACACGGATCTCTTTCGTGCTTTCTAAAATGGTTTGTAACGATTTCGTCACAAATGGATCATCATCAATAATGACTACTGTTATCATTGGTGTCCCTCCCTTGGTAAAATGATCGTTAACTGAAATTGCTGGTTTTCTTGGAAAATATGGACTTGTCCCTTTTGTTCTTGAACACGTTGACGCATCGTTTTCAAACCAATACCGGGAGCAGAATTTTTTTGTGGGCTGGTGCCATCATTCGTGATTTGCAAGCGATAAAAGGCCGGCAACGTTCGAAAATGTAAAACAACGGTTTTGGCATGACTATGTTTGATACTGTTGGTTAAGGCTTCTTTGATGACCATTAAGAAGCAGTTTTGCTGCGTTTCATTCAATCCTTCAAACAAGTTTCCTTCAATCGTAACAGAAGAAGGAAAATCAGCGATCAGAAACTCTAAGGAGTGTTGAAAAGAGATCGATGTCTCATGGAGGTCATGGACACTTTGACGAATCCGATCCATCCCAGTGTGAACGGTGGCACTTAAATTTTCTAATGGTTCTTTTAGTTTTGGTTCTTGATTGATCATTTCAAGCGCACCAATTTGTAAAATCGCACTTGACAGCAGATGACCGACATTGTCATGGATGTCTCGGGCAATTCGGTTTCGTTCTTCCACAATTTGCAAGGCTAATTGTGTTTCTTGTGACAGGGCCAATGCTTTATTTTGTTCCGATAACTCTTGTTGTTTTTCCCAATGAGTATCTTTGGAGACAATGTACTTTTTCTCAAGATCGGTCGTTCGTTGATCTTTTTTTCTCGTAAGTAAAAGGAAAAAAACAGCAAAATTACGACAAAGGCGACCTTGATGGGGGGATGATTACCAACCGTCGAAATCAACAAAAAACCTAACAAAAACAAGTAATCAAGGTGGCTTTCTTCAGGGGCGATCACTCGCATCGTCGCTGGCAGAAACAGGACAAGATCAGGTAAAAAGGCACATAAAAGAAATAGAATAACTTGGAAAATCCAATTTGGCTTTGTAGGCAGTAAATAACTGACACCAGTGAATAAAACGGCGATCAATAAATAGATAACTTGCATAGCAACGAATCCTTGACTTACCAGCAAAAGCAATGAGATAACCAGTAGAAAGCTAGTTTCGTTGAGTAGCCGAGATTTATGCATAGCAGACTCCTTCATTGTGACAAATGTCATGTGTGGTTTAGCCAATCGTCACTAGTTTCTTTTCTTGCACTTTATTATAGTCAGATCAACAAGAAATTTGGAAGGAGTTTTTCATGATGATTATCGAAATTGATAAATTAGTCAAACGCTATGGAGATTTTGTAGCATTGAATCATTTTGATCTGCAAGTACAAGAAGGAGAAGTCTTAGGTCTGTTAGGACCAAACGGCAGTGGGAAATCGACTGCCATCAACTGTATGCTTTCTTTGTTAAATTATGACAAAGGAACCATTAAATTGTTCGGGACAACAATGACTCCTGAAAATTATGCTGTCAAGGCAATGATTGGGGTCGTTCCTCAAGACGTTGCGGTCTTTGACGAACTAAGTGTGCAAGAAAATATCGATTATTTTTGCGGTTTATATGTTTCCGAAAAAGAGAAAAGGAAAGCCTTGATTGAAGAGGTGATTCAATTAGTGGGATTAGAAAAATATGTGTCGTTTCGTCCAGGAGAACTTAGTGGTGGCTTGAAACGTCGGTTGAACATCGCATGTGGGATTGCCCACAAGCCGCGGTTAATTTTTTTAGATGAGCCGACAGTAGCTGTAGACCCCCAAAGTCGGAATAAAATTTTAGAAAGTATCAAGGAGCTGAATCGACAAGGAGCAACCATTGTCTATACAACACATTACATGGAAGAAGTAGAAATTCTTTGCGACCAGATCGTGATCATGGATCAAGGACAGGTGATTGCTAAAGGAACCAAAGAATCTCTAAAAGATATGGTACGGACGGCGGATCGTTTGACGATCGACATCCCATTACTCCCAGAAAACGTGTTGTCAGCGATTCAGCGAACAATAGCTTCTGATGGAATCGCTTATAAAAAAGGTCAGCTCCAAGTAACAACTACTGAACTAAATACAGTATTGTTGCCGATTCTTACAATCTTACAAGAAGAAAAGATCAGTTACGGAAAAATAGCAACCAAAGAAGCGTCCTTGAATGATGTCTTTTTAGAGATTACTGGCAAGGATTTGAGAGACTAGAGGAGGGGAAATAATGTTTTGGCATTTTTATAAATATCGCACAAAAATACTGCTGCGAAATAAATCCATGTTGTTTTGGACATTGGCCTTTCCAATTCTTTTAGGATTGATGTTTATGGCGGCCTTTGGCGAGATTGATCAAGGTGGCAATCTTGAAACGATTAATACTGGAATTGTAATCAAAGCGGATCAAACAGCGCTTTCGGAAAATTTTACCACAGTCTTAGAACAAGTCGAAGTCAATGATAAACCATTATTTGAAGTACAGGAACTATCGGAAGTAGAAGCGAATGAAAAGCTAAATGCAGATGATTTGGCTGGTTTTTATCTCATTGATGGTTCATCTGTTTCGCTCCATGTGGGTCAAGCAGGAATGAGTCAGACGTTGATGAAAAACGTCATGGATCAATTTTTACAGCGTATTGGTATAATTTCGAGTAAAGTGGCAGAAGTGGAGAACGTTGATCTCGCGCCCATCATGACTGTTTTTGAACAAGAAGTATCTTTTCAAGAAGTTCATGCAGGTCGTAATATGAGTTTCAAAAGTTTTTATTTCTTCACTCTGATTGGAATGGCGATTCTCTACGGGACGATGTGGGGGGTCCGCAATGTACAGGATCAGCAAGCAAATCAATCGTCAAATGGTATTCGCTTGTCCTTGATTCCTAGAAAGCAATCGTTAGTTTCAATCGCTAATTTGGCAGCAAGCTTTACGATTGTTTTGACAGAGATTTATATTATGTTAGCTGTCTTTCGTTTTATCTATCAAGTAGACTTTGGTGAACGTTGGCAATGGTTGATGATTGTTACCGCTCTGGGGTCGTTGTGTGCGATTTTGTTAGGTACATTGGTTGGTAATTTGATACCAAAAATGAATCTGGTGCAAAAGGATAGCATCTTGATTTCAGTGACGATTGCGATGAGCTTTTTTGCTGGTATGATGGGGTCGGAACAAGTGAAGTATTGGATTGATCTTCATATTCCGATTGTTGGTCAATTAAATCTCGTCAACTTGATCAGCGAAAGTTTGTATAAACTTTATTTCTACACTGATTTGGCTAGTTTTTATACCAATCTTCTATGGTTGATCGGATTTATTTTCCTTTTTGCGTTAGGAAATGCTTGGATGGAAAGAGGGGTGCGTTATGACGCTTTATAAAACGATTTGGACATTGCTTAAAGCAAATAAATCGAATTTACTGATAGGTGTAATTATCACTGTTGTTGCCACATTCTTTTTTGCGCAAAATATTGATGTTGAAAATACCTCTCTGCAAGATGCGAAAATCGCCTTGATTAGTGAAGAAGAGTCGCCTGTAGTCGATGGCCTTCGTAAATATTTGAATGACAAGGAAACAGTCGTTACATTGGATGGAACCTCACAAAAAGAAATCGATGATGCTCTTTATTTTAATCGTGTAAACATTATCTTACATCTGCCTGCAGACTTTACCGAACAAGTCGAAGTAGGAAAGATGCCGACGATCAAGATACAGAGTCGCCCAGATGCCTTTTCTAAAACAGTTGTTACACAGCAAGTGAACACCTTTTTGCAAACACTGATTCTGTTTCAAGAAGAAGATAAAACAATCGATGCAGCTATGGAACAGACACAAAAGGCACTCTCGGTTACTGGAGAAGTTGAGCTAAGTGCGGGATATAGTCAGCGGATGAAAAAGCTGTTGACGGGCACAACCTTTAATTTCTTGTCTTATGGGTTGTTTCTATCCATTTTTAGCGGTTTCAGCGTCATCAATCTAGCGTTTAATCGCAAAGAGATCAGTGAACGAAACCAGAGTGCGCCCATTACCAAACGAAACTTGAATCGCAAAGTAACCTTTAGTTTGATTAGTTACTCGCTGCTGTTGTTCAGTGGCTTCTTACTTCTAATGGTTCTGTTAGTGATCCACACCTCGTGGGATATAACGGTATGGTATCATATTTTAAATACTTTCTTGTTTTTATTGCCGGTCATTAGCTTTTCGGCTTGTATCACTTCATTGGTAAAAAACTCAGAAACCAGCGGTGGGATCAAAGATATTTTTATCACAGGCAGTTGCTTTATCGGTGGGGTGTTTGTACCAGCAGAATACTTGCCAGAAATGGTTAGCAAAATAGCGGCATTCACACCAACATATTGGTTTGTTCAAAATAATAACTTGATCAGTGAAACACTCAGTTACAATCAAACATTTGCAGAATCTTTTTGGTTCAATGGTTGTGTCTTAGTTGCTTTTGCTGCGGTGTTTTCAATGATCCAATTTATTTTGGGTAAAGAAACTATCGATGGCAACCCAATTGGGCAAAGAATTAACTGCATAGTAAAAAAAGGACTGTGACAAAAGTCGTGTCACAGTCCTTTTTTCCGAATAAACGGTGTTCCAGATGTAGCTTCTGACAAAACCTCTTTTATTAACACCAAAACAACTGTTTAGTTGTGGTTATTGTGATATCAAAAGGTCGTTTTTCCATTTCTTCTCCATCTTCTTGACCATGTTGCGGTGTTGTTGAAACGATACGTAATCTGTTTGTTGTGTAGTGATGGAAATATTTCGATTTCAATTGTTTTTTCTGTATAAGTAAAAGAATGAGCCACAAGATTTTAAAGAAATTGATTCGTTCGACCACGACAAAATCAATGACTGGTTTAGACGCATCAGCAGTTGGAACAATCGCGATTCCTCCGCCAAAAAAAGGATGCTTCGTTGCTGTACATAAAAATGCGTTTGAAAAACTTAATTGTTTTCCTCCTGCATCTACCAGAATTGGAAATCCTTTTTGAGTGAATAAAGCACGGAGAATAGAGAATAAATACGAAAATGATCCTAAGTTGTATTTGTTCAATCGCTTTTTTGTGGAAGAATGATTTGTCGCATGGACGATAGCTGCATCTAATCCTATACCGAAATTATTAACAGCTATTCCTTTTTTTTCACTTATTTTTTCTTCATAAGCCATTATGTGGACTTTTTCTGGTGATTGAGCTGCTAAAATCAGCTGAAGTCCTTTTTTGGGATTTTTTGGAAGGCCTGCCCCTCGAGCAAAATCATTTCCAGAACCTGCTGGAATATAAGCAACTGGGAATTCTACTTCCATCTGATAGAAAGTATCAAGTACCTGATGTAAGGTGCCGTCACCTCCTACGATGATCAAAAGGGGGAAAGTATCGATTGTTTTCTGTTCTTCTTCTATCCAAGGAATCAATGTTTCTTTTGCCAAAGTTTCAGCAATCTCAGCATCGTGTCCTTTGTATTCACTATAATGAAGTGTATAGTCAATATGCTTATTTTTTAATACCGGTAAAATTCTTTCTGCTACTTTATAGCCATTTCCGCTGCCTGCCGATGGATTGATCAATATATGATAATGGAATTTCATAATTTCCTCCTGCTATTCAATAAAACAAGATATTTTAATACTCCTGTTTGCTGGTTAACCAATAATTAGCAAGCTTTTTCTATTTTTTGAATGAAAGAAACTTGTTTTTTCAAAAAAATCTATTACAAAATTAATTCTTGGTTATTATAGCAGAAGTCTAGGAAAATGAAAAAGGTCCGAAGACCGAAAAACACAAAAAAGCCTAGCAAGCGCATGATCCATTACTTACGTAAGGAGAAGTTCCAAGGTTCGGCATGTCCACTTAGATCTTCAGCTGCTTGCTAGACCGTTCTCTAGTAAGAGGTTGCTCAAATTCCCACATCCTTTTTTATTTATTTAAGTTTCACAACAATTCTGTTCTTGCAGATCCTACTTCGTCTGCTTTACTGGGAATTCTTATGCCCCCTTACACTTACTTTATACCATATCCCACGATTTTTAGCAAACGTTTACATTGTTTGAGCTTTTACTTTTTTAAAACAGATAAGACGGATTGAAATAAATGAAAAGTCTGTTATAATTATTGTTTGTTTCACATAACCGCGGTTCATCAACCATCCCGCGTTAAAAAAACTAGGAGAAAAGAGGAGAGAAAATGCAAAAAACGAAAAGCAGACAACGGTTATCCGTAATCGTTGTAAATGGCATCATCATGGCTCTTTATCTAGCGTTAACTATTTTAGTTGCGCCTGTATCCTCAGGGCCGATCCAGTTTCGTATTTCAGAAAGTTTGAATCATTTAGTTGTCTTTAACCGTAAATTGCTTTGGGGAGTTTTAGGCGGGGTCATCGTCTATAATGCCTTCTTTGGTTTTGGTATCATGGATGTGGTTTTTGGTGGCGGCCAAACATTGCTTTCTTTAGGCCTGACAGCTTTATTGCAAAACAAAGTGAAAAATGTAAAGATGCGTTTAGTATTGAACACGATCTTCTTTACCATCAGCATGGGACTGATTGCTTATATGTTAGTTCCAACAGGTGGCCAAGCATTTTGGACAACCTATGGCACGCTTGCATTAAGTGAGTTTATCGTCATGGCTGTTTCAGCACCATTGATGTATTATTTAGATCGCGCGCTTGATTTTGAAAAGCGTGTCTAATTATAAAAAGCGAAAAAAGAAAGCAGATTAGCTGTTTTCTTTTTTCGCTTTTTGATTATGCTTCTTGGTTTTGCAAATTTTCAATTTCTACCACTTTATAATTCTTTTTCTCTAAGTGGTTGACGATCGTTTCACATACTTTCGCTTCAGTGTTAGCCGGTAGCGTGATCAATGTACGTCGAATGTATTCGTCTTTTTCGATATCAAGAGTAATACAGCTGGCAATGCTGCTGTGTTTTGAAATGATTTTTGCAATAGCAGCCAAATCTCCTTGCTTTCCTGTGGAAGCAATTGTCAGTACATAGCTTCCTTGTTCTACGCTCCAAGATTGAGAGAGCATATTAAGCAACGTACTATGTGTCAAAATACCATAAAAATGATTTTCACTGTCAAGGACAGCAATATAAGGAAGCTCTTTGATCGTAAAGAATACTTTGAAGAAAGAAGTATCCAGGTAAATGAACTTTGTAGCGTTTTTCAAAAGATGAGTGACAGGAAGCGTCATATCACCGCCATTTGCTTTATGACGATAGATATGCATTTTGTAAATGTTTCCACGGAAAATATTACCTGAAGAATCTAAGATCGGCACACAACGGTATCCGGAAGTTTCTAAAATTTTTAATGCTTCTTCTAATGTACTAGTCTCTGTAACGGTTGTCAGATCTTTTTTCTTATATACAAGTGTTTTTAATAGCATCGCTATACCTCCAATTGTCTCATTTTAGCTTAATTTCAAATTAATCATATCATAATTTTATCCAAAACAATAGATAGTTTATTTCACAAATTGACAAGTAAAAAGTTACGTGATACTGTTATGAAGTATAAGTCTGATTCTCAGCAAGGGGGCAGAAGTAAATGGCAAAGAAAAAAGCAGCACTCGCTTGTTCCGTTTGTGGGTCTCGCAACTACACAACATCAGTCAGTGAAGGAAAAAGCGGCGAACGTTTGGAAATCAATAAGTTTTGTAAATATTGTAATCAATATACATTACATAAAGAAACGAAATAAACAGTAGCAAGGGAGGTTGTCTCATGAAATTTCTAAAAAGCGTAAAAGATGAAATCAAACAAGTAACTTGGCCAAGCAGAAAACAACTCCGTAAAGATACGTTAGTAGTCATCGAAACTTCTATTATTTTCGGATTGATGTTTTACGTAATGGATACAGCCATCCAAAGCTTATTTGGCTGGATCTTAAAATAACTCGCTAGCCACAACGTACTTTTAGTGCTATAATGAATCGAAAGAAAAACTTCGGGTGTACTGAGGTTTTTTTATTTTACAATGAAATGAGGAGCCTTCAATGGAATCTTTTGAAAAAAACTGGTATGTCTTGCATACATATTCAGGATATGAAAACAAAGTAAAAGCAAATATCGAATCTCGTGCGCAAAGTATGAAAATGGCCGACTTTATTTTCCGTGTCGTTGTTCCTGAAGAAAAAGAAACTGAAGTCAAAAATGGGAAAGAAAAAGAAATCGTTCATAAAACATTCCCAGGATACGTACTTGTTGAAATGATCATGACAGACGCTTCATGGTATGTTGTCCGCAACACACCTGGTGTGACAGGATTCGTTGGTTCACACGGAGCCGGAAGCAAACCAGCACCATTACTACCAGAAGAAGTCAATCATATCTTGCGTTCTATCGGTATGAGCCTGCGACAAAATGATCTAGAAGTAGAAGTTGGCGAAGTCGTGAAAATCATCGAAGGCGCATTTGCTGGATTAGAAGGACAAGTAACAGAAGTTGACGGAGAAAAAGAAAAATTGAAAGTCAACATCGATATGTTTGGACGTGAAACCAGTACAGAACTTGATTTCGATCAAGTAGATAAAATCGATTAATAAAGAGACTTGAAATGTCGATCATATGATTGGCCTTTCAAGTCTTTCTTTTTTCTATATGGAAAGGAAGAGGTGTATGACAGAACCAATCAAAAATTTATGCAAACGTGCAACTGCAGCAGCTTTAGTCCTTATCAGTTTGTTTGCGTTAAGTGGTTGCCAGACGACGAAGATAAATACTACTGAAGTTTCTGATAAAGAAAAAACGGCAGAATCCAGTAAAGTGATAGAAAAAACCACTATTCCAACACTTTTTTTCCACGGCTACAGCGGGACAGAAAATTCCTTTAAAGGGATGTTGCGGCGTTTGGAAAAAAATCAGCAAGCAGTAAAAGAATTGGTTTTAACAGTAGGAACAGATGGACAAATACAAGCAACAGGAGATTTATCTGGAAAAGCAGACAATCCGATGGTCCAAGTATTGTTTGAAGATAATAAAAATAACGAGTGGAATCAAGCAGAATGGATCAAAACTTGTCTTTTGTATCTGAAAGAAAACTACGGCATAGATAAAGTCAACATAGTGGGGCATTCCATGGGAGGAGTTAGTGCACTACGCTATTTAGGAACGTATGGACAGGATACGTCATTGCCGCAAGTTCAGACATTAACAGCAATTGGCGCGCCTTTTAATGATTTTGTCGATGATAGTGCGCAGTCTCTGACAGATGAGTTAGCAAAGGGGCCTGCTGTTGTTTCTAACCGCTATCAAGATTACCAGCAAATGATCGGTAATATTCCTATAACCACTCGATTTTTCTTGATTGCTGGTCAACTAGATGAAACAGACTTGAGTGATGGAACAGTACCGTTAAACAGTGCATTAGCGGTCTATGCGTTGTTGAAGCAACGCGGAAATGAAATAGAGGAAAAAGTAGTGACAGGTGAAAATGCCTCTCATAGTATGCTTCATGAAAACCAAGAAGTAGATCAGCTTGTAAGTCGATTTATTTGGAAAGAATAGCGATAAAAGTATCTGAGAGTAAATGTTTGCTTACTTTTTGTAAGTTTAGTATGATTTATATGTAATCAAGAAGATGAAAGAAGGATCTACTATGACTTATCATACAAGTAATGAAGAACATCCAATCGATATTGTAAACATTGCCTCACTAGAAGGTCGTGTAAAAGAGCGCATGGAAGCAGGAGCTTTTGGCTATATTCGCGGTGGTTCTGAAGATGAGTGGACGATGAAAGAAAATACGACTTCTTTTAATTCAAAGAAAATCATGCCACGGATATTACGCGGAATCGACTCAGCCGATTTGCATACATCTGTTTTCGGAATTGAATTAGATACACCGATTATCCAAGCGCCATCAGCGGCCCAAGGATTGGCACATGAAAAAGGGGAAGCTGATACAGCTAAAGGAGTAGCTGCTGCTGGATCAATCTTTTCCATCAGCACTTATGCAAATACGACAATCAAAGACGCAGCCGATGCAGCGCCAGGCGCACCGCAGTTTTTCCAATTATATATGAGTAAAGACGACAGATTCAATGAGTTCATTTTGAACAAAGCAGTAGAAGCAGGGGCTAAAGCTATCATTTTAACGGCAGATTCAACGCTCGGTGGTTACCGTGAAGAAGACGTCATCAATCAATTCCAATTTCCATTACCAATGCCTAACTTAGCTGCTTATAGCGAACAAAGTGCAAGTGGTAATGGCGAAGGAAAAGGAATCGCAGAAATTTATGCAGCTGCAAAACAAGGCTTGACACCAGATGACATCAAAACAATCAAAGAAATCACCCATCTTCCAGTTATCGTAAAAGGAATACAATCGCCAGAAGATGCAGTAATCGCTATCTCTGCAGGGGCAGATGGTATCTGGGTATCCAATCATGGTGGACGTCAATTAGATGGAGGTCCTGCTTCCTTTGAAGTATTGCCAAAAATTGCCGAAGTAGTCAACAAACGTGTACCAGTGATTTTCGACTCTGGTGTCCGTCGAGGAGAGCATGTCTTCAAAGCTCTGGCAAGTGGTGCTGACTTAGTTGCGATTGGCCGACCAGTGATTTATGGGTTGAATCTAGGTGGGGCAGAAGGAGTAACATCTGTTTTTGAACACCTGAACAAAGAATTGTCGATCACGATGCAACTTGCAGGAACAAAAACGATCGATGAAGTAAAAAATACGAAATTGATGGATTAATAAAAAACGAAGAGAAGGACAACTAGTCCTCTCTTCGTTTTTTGTTATGAAGATAACTAACCTCTTAATACTCGAAATTAAGGAGCTTTATCACGCCCTCTTATTTAAAATCTCTTCCGCAAGTCGTTTAGCAGTTGGCGTAACAGCTAAGCCACCTTCTGCTGTTTCTTTGAAAATCGACGGCATTTGACGTCCGACTTGGTACATTGCAGCAACGACTTCATCCGGCGGAATGACACTTTCGATACCCGCTAATGCCATATCAGCAGAGATAAAAGCTTGAGAAGAGCCTAAAGCATTACGTTTGACACACGGGACTTCAACTAAGCCTGCAACGGGATCGCAAATCAGTCCCATCATATTTTTCAATGTAATGGCTACTGCTTGTGCTGCTTGATGAGGAGTCCCATTTTTTGCACAAACCAAAGCTGCTGCTGCCATTGCACTTGCAGAACCAACTTCTGCTTGACATCCCCCTTCTGCACCACTGATAGAAGCGTTGTTTGCGATGACTAACCCGAAAGCGCCAGCGGTAAATAAGAATTCCAATTGCTGTTCATGTGTCAAATCAAGCCGATCTCGGACAGCCATCAGCACACCAGGAACAACACCCGCGCTTCCGGCAGTCGGTGTAGCACAAATCAACCCCATTTTTGCATTGACTTCATTAACAGCTACAGCATTGCGTACAGCTTTTAAGATTGTTTCTCCACTTAAAAAGTCTGCCTCATTTAAATAATCATCTAATTTTTTTGCATCACCACCGGTAATTCCTGTGACGGAGGTAACACCTTCTTTTCCCTCGTTGATTGATTGTTCCATTACTGAGAGGTTTTTTTCCATGATCTCGATGATGTGACTACGGGAACGGCCACTCATTTCCATTTCAACTGCAATCATCAATTCTGCTACACTTGGATAAGCTTTTGCTTGATCTACTAATTCTTCAATCGATAAAAACATTTTTTTAGCTCCTTAATCGAAATAATTTACGCTGTCGATATTTGGCAGCTGTTTGAGTCTTTTTACCGTTTCTTCTACTTGAGGATCATCTACTTCAATTATCATAATGGCATTTTCACCTTTTGATTCCCGTGTCACTGTCATAGTGCCGATATTCGTATTGGTCTCAGAAAGTATACTAGTCACTTTAGCAATCATACCTGGAACATCTTGGTGGACAACGATCAAGGTAGGAGTACCCATGCTTAAAGAAATTTTGAATCCATTCAATTCAGAAATCTGGATATTGCCACCGCCGATCGAAATGCCAGTGACTGAAAGCTTTCGTGTTCCTTTTTTTAGAAGCATCTTTACAGAGTTTGGATGTTCGGCTTTTTCACTCTTAGGAACAAACAAGACTTCCATACCGGCTTCATATGCCAATTTCAAAGAATCAGCTAAACGTTCATCATCGGGTTCCATCCCTAACAGGCCGCCAACTAATGCAATATCTGTTCCGTGCCCCCGATAGGTTTTTGCAAATGATTCATATAGATAAATATCTACAGAATCAGGTTGTTCGCCAAATATACTACGTATGATTTTCCCGATTCTAGCAGCTCCGGCAGTATGAGAGCTACTTGGACCAATCATCACAGGTCCAATAATATCAAAGACACTTCTATACCTTAAATCTTTCATTTTCTCCACCTCATTTTGTTATGTAGGAATCTTTGTACAAGGGTCTAAAAAACCGTGTTATTGTTTGCTTTCATCTGTTGAACCATGCTAGCGCAAGTGTAACATAAAAGAAGAAATGGGAACGAAAAATTGTTGTTTTTTTAGAATAAATTTAGCGTTTATTCAAGCAAAATGTAAAAATAGCAGAAAAAAATCTTGAAAAAACAAATAAATTTGCTATACTGTACCAGTGTGCATTGTTTTGCACATTATTTGTCTGGATTTTTTCAGATCAGATAAAACGTGGGAGGAGAAATATGCATCTCCAATTAACCACATCACGGACTTAAGGAGGTATGTCTCGTGGCAAAGAAAGTAGAAAAAATCGTTAAATTGCAAATTCCTGCAGGTAAAGCAACTCCAGCTCCACCAGTAGGTCCTGCACTAGGTCAAGCGGGTATCAATATCATGGGATTCACAAAAGAATTCAACGCTCGTACAGCTGATCAAGCAGGTTTGATCATTCCGGTTGTTATTTCTGTATACGAAGACCGTTCATTCACATTCGTTACAAAAACACCGCCAGCTGCTGTTCTATTGAAAAAAGCAGCTAAAATCGAAAAAGGTTCAGGCGAACCAAACAAAAATAAAGTTGCGAAAGTTTCTAGCGATCAAGTAAGAGAAATCGCTGAATTAAAAATGGAAGACCTAAACGCAGCTAACGTTGAAGCAGCAATGCGCATGGTTGAAGGAACTGCACGAAGCATGGGGATCACTGTAGAATAATCTATACACCCTAAGACAGCAGCTTCTCAGTTGGCTCTATATTGAAAGATATAGAACACGTGGGAGGTACAACCGTTATAACCACAATCAAGGAGGAACCAAAATGGCTAAAAAGAGCAAAAAAATGCAAGATGCATTAAAAAAAGTTGATTCAAGTAAAGTTTATCCTGTTGCCGAAGCAGTAGCTTTAGCAAAAGAAACAAACATTGCAAAATTTGATGCAACAGTTGAAGTTGCATACCGTTTGAATGTAGACCCTAAAAAAGCAGACCAACAAATCCGTGGTGCTGTTGTATTACCAAACGGAACTGGTAAAACACAAACTGTTTTAGTTTTTGCTAAAGGAGACAAAGCAAAAGAAGCTGAAGCAGCTGGTGCAGATTTCGTAGGTGACGACGACATGGTTCAAAAAATCCAAAACGGATGGTTTGACTTTGACGTAGTTGTTGCAACACCTGATATGATGGCTACTGTAGGTCGTCTAGGACGAGTATTAGGACCAAAAGGCTTAATGCCAAACCCTAAAACTGGTACAGTTACAATGGACGTAACAAAAGCAGTAAACGAAGTGAAAGCTGGTAAAGTAACTTACCGTGTGGACAAAGCTGGAAATATCCATGTACCAATCGGAAAAGTTTCATTTGACGATGAAAAATTAGTTGAAAACTTTGCAGCAATCCATGATGTATTGCTAAAAGCTAAACCATCAGCAGCTAAAGGTCAATACATGAAAAATGTAACGATCACAACAACATTTGGACCTGGTATCCATGTTGACCAAGCTTCTTTCTAATTAAATATTAGAATGTTCATTGATCCAACTGAAAAATAATTCTTGACTCAACTAGTTTAGCATGCTAAGCTAGTTGAGGTTAATAATTAACTTGTACCGAAGACAGTAGGTGGCATCAAGCCTTAATTTCCTACCGAGGACGTTTATTGAATATATTCAATAGTCCCTCTATGTCTGCGGTGGCATAGAGTTTTTTATTGTGAATCACTATGAACGAAGTGAAGAGATGATGAACAATACTGGTTGGGCAAAGTAACTATAAAAGTGACTTGCCTTTTCAGTGCAAAAAACTCTTCCATCAAAATTCAGGAGGTGAAACTCAAAAATGAGTGAAGCAATTATCGCAAAAAAAGCAGCAATCGTTGATGAAGTAAGCGAAAAATTTACAGCAGCTGCATCAGTAGTAGTCGTTGACTACCGCGGATTAACAGTTGATGAAGTAACACGTTTACGTAAACAACTTCGTGATGCTAACGTAGAAATGAAAGTTATCAAAAATTCTATTCTTTCACGTGCAGCTAAAAAAGCTGGCCTTGAAGGCATGGACGAAGTATTCACTGGACCTACAGCTGTTGCATTCAGTAACGAAGATGTAGTCGCACCAGCGAAAATCATGGACGAATTTGCTAAAGAAGCAAAAGCATTAGAAATCAAAGGCGGTATCATCGAAGGTAAAGTCTCTTCATTGGAAGAAATCACAGCATTGGCAAAATTGCCAAATCGCGAAGGACTTCTATCTATGTTGCTATCTGTACTACAAGCGCCAGTCCGCAACGTGGCTTACGCTGTCAAAGCAGTGGCAGACAAAGAAGATGGAGATGCAGCTTAATTGCCGCATAAAGCATTAAATAAAAAAGAACAATTAAACGGAGGAAATTATAATGGCATTGAACATTGAAAACATCGTTGCTGAGTTAAAAGAAGCAACTATCCTAGAACTTAACGACCTAGTTAAAGCTATTGAAGAAGAATTTGGCGTATCTGCTGCTGCTCCTGTAGCTGTAGCTGCTGCTGGTGGCGCTGCTGCTGCTGAAGAACAAACAGAATTCACTGTAGAATTAACTGCAGCTGGAGACCAAAAAGTTAAAGTTATCAAAGCAGTTCGTGAAGCAACTGGTTTAGGCTTGAAAGAAGCTAAAGCTGTAGTTGATGGCGCTCCTGCACCAGTTAAAGAAGGCGTATCTAAAGAAGAAGCTGAAGAATTGAAAGCTAAACTTGAAGAAGTTGGCGCATCTGTAACTGTTAAATAATTTTTACTATTTAAAAGCACTGAGATCCTATGTTGGATTTCGGTGCTTTTTTGTTTTTATGTTAAACTATTATTTAATGAATATAGATTTTTTTCAGGAGGAAATATGAAAAAGAAAATAATCCGATTGATGTTGATCACGTTGGGAATCATTCTGATACTGGTAGTGGGCTATCGGTTGTATTTAGAATATCAGACAGACATCCAATTATTTTTAAATCCGAGAGCAAGTAAGGCAGAGCTACTCGCACATATTCGTTCGCATGGGACTTTTGCATCGATACTCTTGATCGTATTGACAGCGGTGATGTGTGCTGTTCCAGGTATTCCTACTTCAGTAGTTGGAGTCATCGCTGGTTTGAGCTTTGGTCCGTTTATTGGGGCAGGTATCAATGTTTTAGGGAATGCTTTGGGCAATATCTCCGCTGTGTTTTTGATGCACCGATTGAAATTTTTAGATAAGAAAACCGAAACGAATCATTGGGTGCAATCCATTCGGCAAATGAAACATCCAAAAATAGGCGTAATGTTAGGTTACATGATACCGGTGATCCCATCTTCTATGGTCAATTTTGCTGCAGATGCGATGAAATTGCCTCTTCAGCAAATCGTAATGTCGATCGTGATTGGAGTCATCCCTTCATCTGTGTTGTATGCGTGTGGGGGAGAAGCTCTGTTTCACGGATATAACAAAACTGCAGTCACGTTGGTTGCAAGTGTTACTGTGCTAGTAGGGTTAGTTGTCTTCATTTATAAAGATCGCAAGAAAAAACAAGGAAAACAAAAGCACAAATAATAAGTGTGGCGAATAGTTGTATTTTTCTATTTCCAATCTTTTCCATAAGTTGTAAACTAAGATAGGAAATGGGGGAAATCAATGAAGAGTAATGAAAAAACACCTTTAACAACTTCGCTTATTTTACTATTATCAATCACTTGTGGCGTTGTTGTTGCCAATATGTATTACATCCAGCCGATTGGAACAAAAGTAGCAGCAAGCTTATCTGTTAGCACAAGTGCAGTCGGGATATTGACGATGTTGACCCAATTAGGCTATGCGTTAGGGTTACTGTTTTTAGTTCCTTTAGGGGACGTGGTGGATCGTCCAAAATTGATCATTCGAATGGCAGCGTTATCTGCCGTCTCTCTGTTGGCCGCTTTTTTTGCGCCTTCGTTTACGTTATTTGCATGCGCTTCTTTCTTGATTGGGTTACTTTCGATCGTACCACAGATCATCATTCCTTACGGTGCGGTATTAGCGGGACCAAAAGCAAGAGGGAAGGTCATGGGTACATTGCTTAGCGGTTTACTCGTGGGGATTTTGCTTTCTCGCACGGTGTCTGGCATTGTTGCAAGTCTTTTTTCTTGGCGGATGATCTATTTATTTGCTTTATGTGCAGTCGGAATTCTTACACTTCTGCTTTACTGGAAAATGCCGCGTTCTGTCCAGCAAAGTAGTACAGCTGTTTCATACCTTGATTCACTTAAAAGTTTGCCGCATTTAGTTGCTTCTCAACGTCTATTAAGAGAAGCGGCAGTCAGTGGATTTTTCATGTTTGGAACATTTTCGATCTTTTGGTCTACGTTGATTTTTTATATCAGCAGTCCCGCCTACAATTGGGGAACATTCGAAGCAGGGATATTAGCGATTTTTGGTTTGTCTGGAGCAGTTGCTGCACCTATCGTGGGACGACTGGCAGATTCTTATTCTGAAAGAAAAATCGTGTATATGGGACTTGTTATGCAAACAATAAGCTTTATTGCTTTATTGGTTGGCGGAAGCCATTTGGCCATTTTGCTTTTAGCTATTATTTTATTAGACGTCGGGAATCAATTTGGTCAAGTCGCCAATCAAACACGAGTACAAGGGCTAGGTGAAGCAGCAAGCAACCGAAATAATACTGTATTTATGTTTATGTACTTTATTGGAGGTGCGGCTGGTTCATTGCTAGGGACGACAATGTGGCAGCAGTATGGCTGGTTAGGTGTAACGGTTAGCGGGCTTGTTTTTCAAGGATGTGCGTTCTTCTTTCAAACAGTTGTTTTTAAAGGAAAGAGAAATCTCGAAAATAAAAAATAGACGAAAAGAGGTTGTGAAAAGCTGTTCTGCGTCAAGTAATAAGAATAGCCAAATAAAAATAGCTCCTCATATTTTGCCGTTTTTTGAGCTAATACCGAAGGTCAGCTAATTGGACACCATTTATTCAGAAGAAGGAGTTGTGACAAAACTTTTGTCACAGCTCCTTTTTTTCAACTATTCAATCAAACGTTTATTTTGGTTCAATCTCAATGACTCGTTGCACAAGATCTTGATAAAATTCTTGTTCATGAGAGACGATGATTACTGTTCCTGGAAATTTCTGTATCCCGTCTTGTAAGCTTTCTTTCGTTTCTTGATCGATATGGTTCGTCGGTTCATCGAGAATCAGTAAATTGCCTTGGTTCATTGTCAACTGTGCAAGTTTCACCTTAGTTTGTTCCCCACCACTTAATGTAGTGAGAGGTTCACTTGCTAATTGATTAACTAACCCTGCTTTAGCTAGTTGGCGACGTAATTCTTTGATAGTCGCTTTTGGAAATTGACTGCTTAAATATTGTAGTGGTGTTTCTAATGGATTTTCCCAGTACAGATCTTGTGAAAAGTAATTGATTTTTGTGTTATCTGGGAAGTGGAAATCGCCACTTATTTTTTCAATCTCACCGATCAGTGTTTTTAATAAAGTAGATTTTCCAATCCCGTTGAAGCCTCGAATGGCAATATTTTCACCAAAGCGGATGGTCAAATTGATGGGTGCAAGTAGCGGTCGATCATATCCGATGACTAAATCAGTTGTTTCCACTGCTAATGTCGTGACAATAGGCGAGAATGGAAAATCAAAGACAGCTTTACTTGCTGAAGCTGGAGGCGTCAGCCGTTCGATTTTATCTAATTGTTTTTGTCGGCTTTTTGCCATCGTTGATCGGGAACCGGCTTTGTATTTTCGAATATAAGCTTCGGTCTTTTCGATTTGTTTTTGTTGAGCATGATATTGGCGCAAATAGCTTTCGCGATTTTGTTCCTTTTGTTTCAATGCTTGTTTTAGATGGCCAGTATACTTAGTAATCTTTCCAAACTCGATGTCTGCGATATGGGTGGTGATCTGATCAAGAAATTCTTGGTCATGGGAAATCACGATATACGCACCGTCAAAATCCTGAAGAAACTGCGTCAGCCATTGGATATGCTGATCATCTAAGTGATTGGTTGGTTCATCTAAGATCAGAACATCTGGGTTTTCTAAAAGTAGTTTTGCTAAAATCACCTTTGAACGTTGTCCACCACTTAGATTTTTCAACAGTGAATCTAAACCTAAGACATCGATCCCCAACCCGCTGCTCATCTCAGCAACTAAGGTGTCGATTTGATAAAACACTCCTTGGTCTAATTCCGTTTGGAGTTTCCCAGCTTTTTCCAGCAAGGAATCATCGAAGGTCTCGCTATATGTTTGGTAAAGAAAAGCAATTTTTTCTTCCTTTTCGTATTCTTTTGCGTACGCAGTTTTTAGAAATTCTTCGATTGTTAATGTTTCATCGACTTCCACATATTGATCGAGGTAACCTTTGTGAATATTTTTTTGCCAATGGATCTGTCCGTCATCTGGTAAGATCTCACCAGTGATGATTTTAATCAATGTACTTTTACCGGCTCCGTTTTGTCCAATCAGCCCAAGATGTTCGCCAGCATTTAATTGCAGATCGACACCTTCATAGAGGATTTTGTCGCCAAATTGCTGGGTAATGTTGTTTAATGTCAGTATACTCATAATAACTCCTTTTTCATAAAAAAACTGCAGACATAAAGCGTCCACAGTGAATCACTTGCTTGGTTTTCATGCAACATGGATTGTTTGATTGAACCATCTTATGAAACCTAACACGGATTCCTATTTATTGTCAAGAAAATGAAAAAAATGCAATTTGGTCTATACTAATTATTGTAAAAAGAAAAAAAGAATGCTATAATTGGGCTATACCAAAATACAAAGGAGCAATCACTATGGAAATCATTCGTGTAAAAAACGCTGAAGAAGGCGGAAAAAAAGCATTTGAAATCATCAAAGAAGGTATGAACAAAGGTGCAAAAGTATTAGGATTGGCAACAGGAAGCACACCAGTTACTTTATATAAAGAAATGACTTCAAGCGATTTGGATTTCAGTGAAATGACTTCTGTAAACTTAGATGAGTACGTTGGACTAGGCGGTTCAGATGAACAAAGCTACCGTCATTTCATGGATGTCCAATTATTTGATAAAAAACCATTCAAAGAAACGTTTGTACCAGATGGAAAAGCAGAAGATCTGGAAGCAGCATGCAAAAAGTATGATCAAATCATCGATGCACATCCAATCGATATCCAAATCTTAGGAATCGGGCAAAATGGACATATCGGTTTCAATGAACCTGGTGCTTCATTTGACGGAACGACTTCAGTAGTTGACTTAACAGAATCAACAATCAATGCAAATAAACGATTCTTCGATAAAGCAGAAGATGTACCAACAAAAGCTGTTTCAATGGGAATCGGTTCAATTATGAAAAGTAAAGAAATCGTCTTGATGGCATTTGGCGAAAGCAAAGCTGATGCAATCAAAGGGATGATTGAAGGACCTGTAACGAATCATTTACCAGCAAGTGTATTGCAAAACCACGACAATGTTGTTGTGATCATCGATGAAGAAGCAGCAAGTAAGTTGTAATTTTCAATAGTAGGCTAAAGAGGTTGTGAAATCAGCGTTTTGACCTGAGTATTAGAGAAGACAAAGGAAAAATAGCTCCCCATATTTTGCCGTTTGTTGAGCTAATACCGAGGGTCAGCTGATTGAACACCGTTTATTCATAAAAAGGACTATGACAAAAATTTTGTCACAGTCCTTTTTTCGTAAGAGGTAAAAATTGCACTTTTTTTGTCTGCTCCTTTCAGACATGATATATTGGACTGGAGGGTGTTTAGATGAATGATATGGTATTGACAATTCCAGAGATTATTTTACGTTTAGGGATCGCTATGCTATTTGGCGGAGCAATCGGTTTTGAACGACAATATAAAAATCGTCCAGCAGGTATGCGTACGCATATTTTAGTTTGTATGGGAGCATGTATCATTGCATTGATCCAAGTTGAGATCGCTAGTGGTGCATTAAGAGATGCTTTAGAGTATCCACAGCTTGCTGGAACGATTCGTTCAGATGAAGCAAGGCTGATTGCTCAAGTGGTGAGTGGTGTCGGTTTCTTAGGCGCGGGAACGATCATCGTCACGAAACAATCGGTGACGGGACTTACGACTGCCGCTTCTTTATGGGCAATTGCTGGATTAGGGATCGCCATCGGCATGGGTTACTATTCCATTGCGATCATCAGTTTTATCGGGATTGCTATTGCACTCACAGTAGTGAAACGCGTGATCCATGTACCTACGACTAAAAAGTTAGAAATCCAATTTATCCATAGAAAAGAAACCAAAGATTTTCTTACCGATTATTTTGAAGAGAAAAATATCGTAATCGAAGATGTGAATTTTGACGTAAAATTCGTTGATGACTACCGAGTGTACAAAAATATCTATACGATTGATCTTCCAAAAGGGCTCACTTATGCCGATGTGATCGAGGAGTTGTCCGTACACAAAAATATCACAAAGTTGCATTTAGTCAGTATTGCGCAATAAATGATCTGAGGTTGTAAAATAGATGTCCTACATCAAGTAATAAGCCCAGCCAAATAAAAATAGTTCCTTATATTTTTCGTTTGGCTGGGCTTATTACGAAGATGCAAGCTTTTGAATACCGTTTATTTGGAAAAAGGGACTGCAGTATAATTTTTGTCACTACTCCAAACCGTGTTTTTGTTTAAGTACTCGTCTACTCATTAAAATATGTTTATTTTTTTTTGTTTTTTTTAAGCAAATGAAAATCTCAGCGCGTAACTCTTTGTTAAATGATAGAATAGAAGTATCAAAGGACCTTGGAGGAGATGTATGCAATCACGTTTTAAACAATCAAAATTATTTTTCTGGACAGTGGAGCTAGTACTCACGATCATCGGCGTGTACTTTATTTTACAAATGCCGAATATTTTTAGTCCAATATTGAAAATGCTTTCGGCAATTTTTTTACCATTGCTTGTTGCTGGTTTTATCTATTATATGTTCGATCCAATCGTTGTTTTTCTCGAAAAGCATCGGATCCCGAGAGTGTTCGGTTTTTTATTGACGTTTTTGGTCGTAATCATTTTAGTTGTTTTAACTGTCATGAATGTAGTGCCTCAGTTAATGGAACAGACAATTCAATTGACCCAGAGCTTGCCAACGTATGCAGATGAAACAAGCAAATGGTTAAATGAATTGGCGCAGCGGGAAGAGTTTAAAAATTTCAATTTGGAAGAACAATTAGCATCAGCAAATTTATCTCTTAGTAATTTGTTCAATATCATATTAGTCAGTTTATCTGCAAGTGTCTCAAAAATCATTTCATTTATGATGCAATTTTTTATTTTGTTATTTACCGTTCCATTTATTTTGCTATTTATGTTCAAGGATGGGCACAAATTTATTGATGCGTTGTCTCACTTCTTTCCGAAAGCGATTCGTAAAGAGTTACGCCAAACGGTAAAAGAATTAAACGAAACATTATCTGCCTATATCAGCAGTACGATCTTAGATGCTTTGATTATTGGTGTAATGAGCTTTTTGGCAATGAGAATATTCGATCAGCCTTATAGCTTGTTGCTTGCGGTCATTTGCGGAATCACGAATATTATCCCGTATGTCGGCCCTTTTATTGGAGCGGTACCAGCAATCATTGTCGGTTTGTTTATCTCTCCATTTCAAGCTTTGTATATGGCGTTGTCGATTTTAGTGATCCAACAATTAGATGGAAATTTGATCAAGCCGTTGTTATTTGGGAAATCAATGAATATCCATCCTTTGACGATCATCTTGGTATTGATTGGAGCAGGAAGTGTCGCAGGAATATTAGGCATGCTGATTTGCATACCTGTCTATGCAGTGATTAAGACGATAATATTAAATATCCGGAAAATCTATTTATTGAGAAGAATGGAACATGTTTCGGAAAAGTTAGACAGTCCAAAAGTGCTGGAAGAAACAAGTGAATAAGCATAAAAAAGAGTTCAGTGTACATTTAAAATATCTGTACGCTAAACTCTTTTTATTTTTCGAAAAATTTTTGAATTAAAATAAATCCTTATTCCAATCCAATCAAGTAATCGTCGTCTTTCATCGCTTCTACATGACCTAACAAATAGCCGTTTCCGACTTGTGAGAAGAAGTCATGGTTGCTTGTGCCTGTTGAAATCCCGTTCATTACGATTGGGTTGACATCATTGGCAGTATCTGGAAAGAGTGGATCCATCCCTAGGTTCATCAATGCTTTGTTGGCATTATAGCGTAGGAATGTCTTGACTTCTTCTGTCCAGCCGATTGGATCGTATAATTCTTCTGTATAACGTTCTTCGTTTTCGTAAAGCTCATAAAGAAGATTGTACATCCAGTCTTTTAACGTTTCTTGTTCTGCTTCAGGTAACTCGTTGAATCCTAATTGGAATTTGTAACCGATGTAGGTTCCATGTACAGATTCATCTCGGATGATTAGTTTGATGATCTCTGCTACGTTAGCCAATTTGTTGTTTCCTAAATAATAAAGAGGAGTATAAAAACCTGAATAGAACAAGAATGTTTCTAAAAAGACGCTGGCAATTTTCTTTTCTAGCGGTGTACCGTGTTTGTAGATTTCATTGATACGCTCAGCTTTTTTTTGCAGATAAGGATTCGTATTTGTCCAGTCAAAAATTTCTTCGATTTCTTTTTTCGTATTCAGTGTACTAAAAATAGAAGAATAACTTTTGGCATGAACGGATTCCATGAATTGAATATTGTTCAAAACGGCTTCTTCATGGGGAGTGCGGACATCTTTACGCAACTGATCCATGCCACTTTCAGATTGGACAGTATCTAGCAGTGTCAAACCGCCAAATACATGTCCTACTGTATCTTTTTCCAATTGAGACAATGTACGCCAATCATCTAGGTCATTTGAAAGTGGGATACGTGTATCTAGCCAAAATTGCTCTGTCAGCTTCTCCCAAGTGGATTTATCAATGATATCTTCAATTTCATTCCAGTTTATTGCTTCATAATATGTTTCTGACATGAGAATGCTCCTTTAATTAAAATATGAATAAGCGAATCTATCTATGATATTAGATCACGCAGCTTTCACATTGATTGCTTCCGATTTCTTCTGCATCATCAGTAAAGGTACGTACGTAATAAATGGATTTGATTCCTTTATGGAAAGCGTAATGTCTTAAAATATTCAAATCACGTGTCGTTTGCTTCGTTGTTGTCTTCCATTCATAAATGCCTTCTGGGATTTCAGAACGCATGAATAAAGTCAAACTCATGCCTTGATCGACGTGTTGTTGTGCCGTTGCATAAACATCGATTACTTTACGCATGTCCATATCATAAGCAGAAGTGTAATACGGAATCGTCTCATTGGATAGATAAGGCGCTGGGTAATAAATTTTACCGATTTTCTTCTCTTGGCGTTCTTCGATCATGCGAGTGATAGGATGAATACTTGCACTCGTATCGTTGATATATGAAATTGAGCCATTTGGTGCTACTGCCAAGCGATTTTGATGATACAGTCCATCTTTCATTACTGCTTGTTTCAAAGCATTCCAATCTTCAGCAGTTGGGATAAAAATGCCTTCAAACAATGCTTTGACTTTTTCTGATTTTGGCTGGAATTCTCCAGTTACGTATTTTTCGAAATAAGTGCCGTCAGCATAAGCTGATTTTTCAAAATTATGGAAAACTTGTTTTCTTTCACGAGCGATATTGTTGCTTTCAACAAGTGTCCAATAATTCAACAGCATGAAGTAAATATTTGTAAAGTCTAATGAATCCTCTGAGCCATATTCCATTTGTTCTTTTGCAAGATAAGTGTGTAAGCCCATGGCACCTAATCCAATCGTATGATTCAGCTTATTTCCGTTTTGGATCGGTGGTACGACATCGATATCAGATGCATCTGTAATAAATGTCAATGCACGAGTCATCGTACGCACAGATTGACCAAAGTTAGGGCTTTGCATCAAATTCACGATATTTGTCGAGCCTAAGTTACATGAGATATCTGTTCCTAATACTTCATATTCCTGTTTGCCGTTAATCACAGAAGGCGTTTGAACTTGTAAAATCTCTGAACATAAATTACTCATGATGATCTTGCCATCGATTGGATTCTCGCGGTTCGCTGTATCAATATTGATTACGTAAGGATAGCCAGATTCTTGTTGTAATTTTGAGATTTCATTTTCAAGATCACGCGCTTTGATTTTTTGTTTGCGAATGTTTGGATTTGCAACTAGATGATCATACTCAGCTGTAATATCTACATAAGAGAATGGGACGCCATATTCTTTTTCGACACTATATGGACTAAATAAATACATATCTTCGTTTTTACGTGTCAATTCATAAAATTTATCAGGTACGATCACGCCAAGAGAAAGAGTTTTTACGCGAATCTTTTCATCTGCATTTTCTTTTTTTGCTGAAAGGAAAGCAATAATGTCTGGATGGAAAACGTTCAAATAAACCACGCCAGCTCCTTGACGCTGACCTAATTGATTAGAATAGCTGAAACTATCTTCGAATAATTTCATGACTGGAACGACACCACTCGCAGCACCCTCATATCCTTTGATAGGAGCGCCGGCTTCACGAAGATTTGATAAAGTAATCCCTACGCCGCCACCAATACGGGACAATTGCAAAGCAGAGTTGATTGAGCGCCCGATAGAGTTCATATCGTCAGTGACTTGAGTCAAGAAACAAGACACCAATTCGCCCCGACGTTTACGTCCAGCATTCAAGAAAGAAGGTGTAGCTGGCTGATATCGTTGATGGATCATTTCGTCTGCAAGAGCAAGTGCTAATTCTTCATCCCCGTTCGCAAAGTAAAGCGCATTGAAGGCTACTCGATCTTCATAAGTTTCCAGATAAGCGGAACCGTCGTTGGTTTTCAACGCATATTGAGAATAAAATTTGTAAGCAGCCATAAAAGATTTGAAAGAAAAATGTTGCTCGTCCAAAAATTGATATAGCTTTTCAATAAATGATGGTGAATACAATTGAATGAATTCTGCTTCTATATATTCTTGATCGATCAAGTAATTGATTTTTTCCATAATAGATGGAAAAGTCATCGTATTTGGTTTGACATTTTCCTCAAAAAAGGCAACTAAAGCTTCTTTATCCTTATTCAAAGGGATTTGACCATTGACTGGCCGATTGATTTCATTATTCAGCTTGAAATAACTGACATCTTGTAAATTTTTAAGACTCATACGTACGCCCAACCTTCATTTCGTATTTGATGATGCTTGATTACAAATCATTGCATTGTTTTTAAGCTTTAAAAAAGGATTTGGAAGTTTGCGACAAAAACTGGTGCTGTCTCAAGCCCTTCAAATCCATGTATCACGTTTTGATTCTTTTAGTCATGTTAGCTGGCAAGTTTACGCAACTGATCAGGACGGAATCCGATAACTGTTTCTGCATCAGAAGTAATGACAGGAACACTTTGGAATCCTTGTGCTTTCAACCAGTCTACTGCTTCAGGCTGTTCATCGATATTGACTTCTTCAAAAGCAATTTGATTTTCTGTTAAAAACCGTTTGACCATCTTACATTGCATACAATTATTTTTAGAAAAGATTTTTACATTCATGGTGAGTGCCTCCTCTAACACATTCTTATTATCTATAATAGATAGTATAAAACTCTTAGTAAAAAAGTCAAACAACAAACACTACATATTGTGTTGTGGAAACTGTGGAATACTAAGTTTTGTGTTTTTGAAAAAAGAGCTGAAAACAAGTATCGTGTGGGAAAATAGCAAATTTAATAGAGAAAAAATTGTGGAAAACTATGAAGAAATATTTTTTTCTCATTTTTATCTATCAATACTAAAGATTCGCTCATAATATCACAAGTATAATTGACATTCTCAATTACCGAGAGTATTCTATGTGAGAATGATTATCATTTATTTGCGTAATACGTAAGAAAATTAGAACATATAATGAATGATTTTAATACATGATTTATTTCACAAGAGAGGAATCAATATGCAGACCTTAGCGCAGGCAAAGCAAAATTTCGTTTATCAAGTCGAACGAATCGAAACAGAAGAAAAAACAAAACGCCATTTGCAAAATATCGGGATCGTTGCCGGAAGTAAAATCGTCGTCGTCAATTTATCAGGCAACAATGCCATTTTACTGGTAAAAAGTCATCGAGTGGCAGTAAGTCGGGAAATACTAGGTCAAATCTTTGTCAATAAAAAGACTGCTTCCTCTGATAGCTGGACTTCTCTTGATCAATTAAAAGCAGGAGAGACTGGGATCGTCGTAGCAATCCACGGACAAGGCGCAGTGAAGCGACGGTTAATGGATATGGGATTGACGCGAAATGTAAAAATAGTTATCCGAAAACTAGCCCCTCTGGGAGATCCAATCGAACTGACAGTTCGAGGGTATGAACTGACGTTACGAAAGTCAGAGGCTGAACTAATCTTGATACAAAGGGAGGAAAAAGAATGAATATCGCGTTAGTCGGAAATCCAAACAGCGGGAAAACTAGCTTGTTCAATCTCTTGACTGGTTCGAATCAATATGTAGGGAATTGGCCGGGCGTAACAGTAGAAAAAAAAGAAGGATCGTTGAAAAAAAATCCGAACATTCATATTCAGGACCTACCCGGCATCTATTCTTTGTCTCCTTATACACCAGAAGAAGTGATTGCAAGAGATTATTTGGTTCAGGAACAGCCTGAACTGATCATCAACATTATTGATGCTACCAATTTAGAACGAAATCTTTATTTAACTACGCAGTTATTGGATTTAGACATTCCTATGATCATTGGTCTGAATATGATGGATGTCATCAAAAAAGAAGGAAAAAAAATCAACCTAGAAAAGCTTTCCTATGGTCTTGGTGTACCAGTTTTACCAATCAGCGTATTGAAAAAGCAAGGAATCGAAAAACTAATCGAAAAGATTCAGGAGTCTGCAAAAAAGCGGCCTTCTATTCCTGTTCCCTGTACATATGATCCACGTTTAGAAGCAGCTTTACATGAAATTGAAGATGTACTAGGAGAACAAAGCGGCAAGAAACGCTGGTATGCAATGAAATATTTTGAACGAGATCAGAAGGTAAGAGAGGATTACGAGATAGCAGTTTCTCAGCAAAAAGAGATCGAGCAACTGATCCAGTTAACAGAGAAACTATTGGACGACGATAGTGAGACGATTCTGGTCAATGAACGTTATGAATTTATTACCCAACTATGTACACTCTGTGTTGTGTCAAATGATTCTTTCCAATTATCGATGAGTGACAAAATCGATCAGATTGCAACGAATCGTTGGTTAGCCTTGCCGATCTTCGCATTTGTGATGTGGCTGATCTATTATCTGGCTATTCAAACAGTAGGAACAATGGGGACAGATTGGATCAATGACACATTGTTTGGTACATGGTTACCAGAACATGTTGGCAGATTGTTAGCTGAATGGCAAGTAGCGGGATGGATGCAGGAGCTGATCTTGAACGGCATCATCGCAGGCGTGGGAGCAGTGTTAGGATTTCTACCGCAATTGATTATATTGTTTTTATGCTTGAGCTTTCTGGAAGACTGCGGATATATGGCGAGGATCGCTTTTGTCATGGATCGACTTTTCAGGAAATTCGGTCTTTCAGGAAAATCCTTCATTCCTATGCTGATTGCTACAGGATGTGGAGTGCCAGGCGTCATGGCCAGTCGCACGATTGAAAACGAGCAAGATCGTCGTTTGACGATCATGGTCACAACCTTCATGCCTTGTTCTGCAAAGTTGCCGATTATTGCCTTAGTAGCAGGGGCCTTTTTTCCTCATCAATCTTGGGTAGCTCCTTCTGCCTATTTTCTTGGTATGACTGCAATTATTTTCTCTGGAATCAGCTTGAAAAAAACACGTTTGTTTGCTGGAGATACAGCTCCTTTTATCATGGAATTGCCCGCATATCATTTTCCTCAATGGTCAGCGGTCCTAAGACAAACCTATGACCGCAGCAAGTCTTTTGTTAAAAAAGCAGGAACGATTATCTTTGTTTCTAGTATCGTGATCTGGTTCAGCTCTTCTTATAATTTTTATGCTCAACCTGTTTCTGAAGACCAAAGTATCTTAGCCTTTTTCGGGCGAATCCTGGCAGTTGTTTTTCAGCCGCTTGGTTGGGGAAACTGGCAAGGAACAGTCGCAGCGATTACAGGATTGGTCGCTAAAGAAAATATTATTGGCACATTTGGTATTTTGTTTGGTCATGCGGAAGTATCCGAAAATGGCAGAGAAATCTGGCAAGTGCTACAACACACATATACTCCCGCAGCAGCTTATTCATTGTTAGCCTTCAATTTACTTTGTGCGCCTTGTTTTGCGGCAATTGGGGCTATCCATCGGGAAATGAATGCCAAGAAATGGACTTGGATCGCCATAGGCTATCAATGCGGTTTAGCTTATTTAGTTAGTTTTGTGATTTATCAGTTGGGACACTTATTGGAGGGTGGACAGGTAGCGTTAGGGACGTATCTTGCTGTTTTACTGATGATAGGACTCGTTTATGTTTTGTTCCGTCAGCCAAAATCCAAGAACCAGTTTTATACTATATTGTCATTAGAAGGAGAGGAATAGGATGGCGACATTCTTATTAAGTGTGTTAATCTTTGGAAGTGCAGGCGCGATTGTCTATACTCGTTTAAAATCCGGAAAGAATTGTGATGACTGTCAAACAGCTTGCCCAGTAAAAAAGGAACAGATCAAGCGATGATCAGTCGTTGCAAGAGGCTATTCTCCCCTTTTTTGCTTATTTTGCTAGAGCATAGTAAGATGAGGGAAAGTAAAAAAAGAAAGAGGAAAGAAAATGTCTGGAAAGAAAAAAATCGTCCGCCCGCGCTACCAGCAGATTGCTGTTGATTTAGCCGAACGTATCGTTGAAAACCGATATAAAGTGGGTGAGAAGATCCATGCCCGCTCAACACTTGCCAGTACGTACAATGCTTCTCCTGAGACTACCCGCAAGGCTATCAATGTGCTGGTAGATCTTGGAATCATGGAAGTACGGCATGGAAGTGGGGCATTTGTTGCTTCGAAGGAAAAAGCAAAAGATTTCCTATTGCAATATCAAGATGTACAATCCATCCAAGATACAAAAGCAGAAATCATGGCAAGTGTGGAGAAGCAACAAGATGAGCTGAATCATTTTTCTCAATTATTGGATCAGCTGGTCAATCAAACGAAGCGAATACATAAGATGAACCCTTTACTTCCGTTTGAATTATATTTATCAGAAAAAGCAATGCATCTGGACCGTTCGATTAGCGAGTTGAATATCTGGCAGGCGACTGGCGCCACAGTTATCGCAATTTCTCATAATGAAGAACTGCTTGTTTCACCTGGCCCCTATGCTAAATTTACGGCAGGGGACATCGTTCATTTTATTGGAAATGAATATACGCTACAGCGTATGACAAACTTTTTTTACCCGGAGCATCAGCTTGCAGAATGATTGTGTGAAATATTAAAAAAATATTAACTTGGCTAAACCTTTTATTTACAAAGATTTAGCCAAGTTTTTTTCAGTTTGGACAAGCAAATTTCTTTCATTTTTGACAAAGTGACTACATGATGTTAACATAGTGTGGTCACTTTTTTCAGAAAGAAAAATGAATTTACATAAAAAAGGAGAATTTGTTTGGTAAAAGTAGAAGTAAAACATTTAACAAAGATATTTGGTAAAAAGACACAAGCCGCTTTAGATATGATGAATGATCACCAGCCGAAAACGGAGATTTTAAAGAAAACCGGTGCAACGGTTGGTGTGTATGACGTGAATTTTGACGTAAAAGAAGGAGAAATCTTCGTGATCATGGGGCTTTCCGGGAGTGGGAAATCCACATTGATCCGTCTATTGAATCGTCTGATTGAGCCAACTTCGGGCAGTATCTATATTGATGGAGAAGATGTATCGAAGTTAAGCAAAGAAGAATTGCGAGAAGTCCGTCGTCATAAAATCAATATGGTTTTCCAAAACTTCGGTCTGTTTCCACATCGAACGATCTTGGAAAATACAGAATACGGGTTAGAAGTCCGTGGTGTACCTAAAGAAGAACGACAAGAAAAAGCAGAAAAAGCATTAGAAAATTCTAGTTTGCTTTCATTTAAAGACCAATATCCTAGTCAGTTATCTGGTGGGATGCAACAACGGGTTGGCCTAGCCAGAGCTTTAGCAAATGATCCTGAGATCTTGCTGATGGACGAAGCGTTCTCGGCTCTTGATCCGCTGATCCGTCGAGAAATGCAAGACGAATTACTGGACCTGCAAGCCAATGTTCAAAAAACGATTATTTTCATTACCCATGATTTGAATGAAGCTTTACGGATTGGGGACAGAATCGCCTTGATGAAAGACGGCGAAATCATGCAGATCGGAACAGGTGAAGAAATATTGACCAATCCAGCAAATGATTATGTACGTGAATTTGTGGAAGAAGTCGATCGTTCCAAAGTGCTTACGGCTCAAAACATTATGGTACCTGCATTGACGACGAATATCGAATCTGATGGACCAAACGTTGCATTGACAAGGATGCGTAATGAAGAAGTCAGCATGCTGATGGCTGTTGACAGAAAGAGACACCTGAAAGGGATCATCACTGCAGATCAAGCGTTAGAAGCTAGGAAGCAAAAACGTCCATTGATCGACTTCCTAGATGAAAATGTGACGGTGATCGGGAAAGACATGGTGGTAAGTGATATTTTCAATATTATTTATGACTCACCGACTCCACTTGCAGTTGTAGAGGATGGAAAATTAAAAGGTGTCGTCATCCGAGGTAGTGTGATTGAAGCATTAGCAGAAACAAGCGAGGTGAGTGAACATGAATAATCTATTGAACTATCAATTACCAGTGGCAAACTGGGTAGAAAATATCACAGAATGGTTTACGACAACTTTTTCTGGCCTATTTTCATTTTTACAAACGATCGGACAGGCAGTGATGTCGGGGATTACAAATTTACTGTTAGTGATTCCAGCTCCTTTGTTTATCTTGTTATTGACGGTAGCAGCTTTCTTTATTTCTAAGAAACGTCCAGGACTTACGTTGTTCACATTAATCGGTCTATGGTTTATTTATAACCAAGGTCTATGGAATGATTTGATGAATACTGTCACACTTGTTCTTTTATCTAGTGTGATCTCAATCATCATTGGGGTACCATTAGGGATCTTGATGGCAAAAAGCAGTAAAGCCCAAAGTATTATCAAACCGATCCTTGACTTTATGCAGACAATGCCAGGATTCGTTTATTTGATTCCAGCAGTTGCATTTTTCGGTATCGGGATGGTTCCAGGGGTATTTGCCTCAGTCATCTTTGCTTTGCCACCAACCGTTCGTTTTACGAATTTAGGGATTCGACAAGTTCCTAAAGAATTAGTAGAAGCTTCTGATTCATTCGGGAGCACAAGTCGTCAAAAACTATTCAAACTAGAATTGCCTTTAGCTAAAAGTACGATCATGGCAGGGATCAATCAAACAACAATGCTGTCACTTTCAATGGTCGTTATTGCCTCTATGATCGGTGCACCCGGCTTAGGACGCGGCGTATTATCAGCATTGCAAAGAGCACAAGTCGGGAATGGATTTGTCAACGGGGTTGCATTAGTTATCTTAGCAATCATCATTGACCGTTTTACACAGCATTTGAACCAGCCAAACAATAAAAAAGCTGCAGGAGCAGCAACACAGAAAAGTAAAAAACGTCAAGGACTGATCATTGGTGCTGTAGTAGTAGTGATCTTAGGTGCGATTGGTATAGGGAGTTTTTCATCTGCCAAAGAAACAAAACGTATCAACTTATCTTATGTTGAATGGGATACAGAAGTTGCTTCAACAAATGTAGTCGGTGAAGTATTGAAACAAATGGGCTATGATGTAACGATGACGCCATTAGATAATTCAATCATGTGGAAATCTGTTTCAAATGGCGAGTCAGATGCCATGGTTTCAGCTTGGCTACCTAAAACTCATGGTTCACAATATGCACAATATAAAGATCAAGTCGAAGACCTAGGTGCCAATTTGACAGGAGCAAAAGTTGGTTTAGCAGTGCCAGCCTACATGGATGTAAATTCGATCGATGAGTTAACCGATCAGGCAGGTAAGAAAATCATAGGAATCGAGCCAGGAGCTGGTGTAGTTACGGCTGCTGAAAACACGATCCAAAAATATGACAACTTGAAAGACTGGAAAGTAGAGACATCTTCTTCAGGAGCAATGACCGTTGCACTAGGTCAAGCGATCAAAAAACACGAACCAATTGTAGTTACAGGATGGACACCTCATTGGATGTTTGCCAAATATGATCTGAAATACTTAGAAGATCCTGAAAACGGAATGGGAAGCGAAGAGCAGATCCATACGATGGTTCGAAAAGGATTGAAAGAAGACCAGCCAGAAGCTTACAAAGTATTAGACAATTTCCATTGGTCAGAAAAAGATATGGAAAAAGTTATGTTGGAAATCAACAATGGAAAAGATCCACAGCAAGCAGCAAAAGACTGGATCAAAGAGAACCAAGAATTAGTCGAAAGCTGGAAAAAATAAAAAGACAGACACGAAATAAATGGAGCTTCCAAAATTGGATCAAATATCCAAATTTGGAAGCTCCATGTTCGTCTCTATCTTTTTTGTCTATAAAAAAAAGAGAATGCGTAGCTCATCTTCGAAACGTCCAAAGACGCCGACAAACTATTATGAATTTATGGGTGCGAGTCAAAGAGATCGATCGTAGGTATGAAAGACTAATGTGATTAAAGTTTATTATGTACGAAGTGCATTCTCAAAAAATATTAAAGAATATACATAGTTTATATACTTAAAAGTGATTAAATTCTTATTCAGGAATTATTTTGCTACGGAGAGTATAAAATATTTTGTGTAAATGAAAAAATCCATACAAAAAAGGAAGTCCCTTCTGTAGAATAAAGTTAACGACAACCAATTCACAGAAA
>NZ_BEHC01000013.1:0-1546 GCF_003112495.1 Enterococcus sp. H57 | reverse complement strand
AAAAGGTTACCTCACCGACTTCGGGTGTTACAAACTCTCGTGGTGTGACGGGCGGTGTGTACAAGGCCCGGGAACGTATTCACCGCGGCGTGCTGATCCGCGATTACTAGCGATTCCGGCTTCATGCAGGCGAGTTGCAGCCTGCAATCCGAACTGAGAGAAGCTTTAAGAGATTAGCTTAGCCTCGCGACTTCGCAACTCGTTGTACTTCCCATTGTAGCACGTGTGTAGCCCAGGTCATAAGGGGCATGATGATTTGACGTCATCCCCACCTTCCTCCGGTTTGTCACCGGCAGTCTTGCTAGAGTGCCCAACTGAATGATGGCAACTAACAATAAGGGTTGCGCTCGTTGCGGGACTTAACCCAACATCTCACGACACGAGCTGACGACAACCATGCACCACCTGTCACTTTGCCCCCGAAGGGGAAGCTCTATCTCTAGAGTGGTCAAAGGATGTCAAGACCTGGTAAGGTTCTTCGCGTTGCTTCGAATTAAACCACATGCTCCACCGCTTGTGCGGGCCCCCGTCAATTCCTTTGAGTTTCAACCTTGCGGTCGTACTCCCCAGGCGGAGTGCTTAATGCGTTAGCTGCAGCACTGAAGGGCGGAAACCCTCCAACACTTAGCACTCATCGTTTACGGCGTGGACTACCAGGGTATCTAATCCTGTTTGCTCCCCACGCTTTCGAGCCTCAGCGTCAGTTACAGACCAGAGAGCCGCCTTCGCCACTGGTGTTCCTCCATATATCTACGCATTTCACCGCTACACATGGAATTCCACTCTCCTCTTCTGCACTCAAGTCTCCCAGTTTCCAATGACCCTCCCCGGTTGAGCCGGGGGCTTTCACATCAGACTTAAGAAACCGCCTGCGCTCGCTTTACGCCCAATAAATCCGGACAACGCTTGCCACCTACGTATTACCGCGGCTGCTGGCACGTAGTTAGCCGTGGCTTTCTGGTTAGATACCGTCAAGGGATGAACAGTTACTCTCATCCTTGTTCTTCTCTAACAACAGAGTTTTACGATCCGAAAACCTTCTTCACTCACGCGGCGTTGCTCGGTCAGACTTTCGTCCATTGCCGAAGATTCCCTACTGCTGCCTCCCGTAGGAGTTTGGGCCGTGTCTCAGTCCCAATGTGGCCGATCACCCTCTCAGGTCGGCTATGCATCGTGGCCTTGGTGAGCCGTTACCTCACCAACTAGCTAATGCACCGCGGGTCCATCCATCAGCGACACCCGAAAGCGCCTTTCAAATCAAAACCATGCGGTTTCGATTGTTATACGGTATTAGCACCTGTTTCCAAGTGTTATCCCCTTCTGATGGGCAGGTTACCCACGTGTTACTCACCCGTTCGCCACTCCTCTTTTTCCGGTGGAGCAAGCTCCGGTGGAAAAAGAAGCGTTCGACTTGCATGTATTAGGCACGCCGCCAGCGTTCGTCCTGAGCCAGGATCAAACTCTCATAAAAAGTTCGAACAATCTTGCGATTGTTAAGCTCAATTTGTTTGCTAGCATATTGCTTGCTTGTTAAAAATGTTTGTTG
>NZ_BEHC01000012.1:0-7689 GCF_003112495.1 Enterococcus sp. H57 | reverse complement strand
AAATTATATATGTGTTTTTGACTATCTTTTTATATCTTCTTAAATGTCCGCAAAGCCTTATTTTATCGGCTCTACGGGCATTTTGCTTTTGTGGTAAACCTCACATATCTAGGTCTATCTTCTTATATTTTCTCTATCAAACGTGGTTAAAATCGTGGTAAATACTTCTATGCAATTAGACGCTGAACCTCTGATTTTGCGGTATCTATGGACGCATGAGCGTACCAATTCATTGTGATACTAATGTTTGAATGCCCCATGATATACTGTAAATCTTTTGGGTTCATGTTCTTGCTTGCCAGCCTTGTGCAGAACGTATGGCGTAGCGTATGCGGTGTGATATGTGGCAAGGGATTGTCTTTGTGGTGCTTGTTGTATTTCTTTACCATACGGACAAATAAGGCGTTGTAATCAATCGCAACTTTTGGCTTGTCCTTATGATTGACAAATAGGAAATTGCCCCGTCCGTCTATCACAAATGGTTCTGCCTTTGGGCGTTTCTTCATAACCCGTTGAAATGCCTGTATCGTTTCTCTGCTTAATGGTACTTGCCTTATTCCGCTTTTCGTCTTAGGCGTTTCAATATAATAGCCTTGTTCCTTGCTCTTTAGTAACTGGTGGTCGATAATCACAACTTCATTCTTGAAATCAATATCGGCTACTGTCAGTCCGCACAGTTCCGAGATACGAAGTCCTGTTTTTAACAGTATCAGCACATCATCATAATACTTGTGATACACATTGTCCGTCTTGATGAATGAGAGTAAGGCTTGTTCCTGTTCCTCTGTCAATGCAACTTTCTCTTTGGTATCATTTTCTAGGACTTCACTTAACTTGAAATCAAAGGGATTTTTCCTTACGCAATCGTCTTGTATGGCGATATAGAATGACGCTTTTAACGAGCGTTTATGGTTGTTAATGGTATTGTAGGAAAAGCCTTTGTCTTTCATGCGTACCGCCCATTCTTTAGCGTCAGAGGGCTTGATTGTATCAATGCTCCTAGCACCCAACTTGTCCTCTTTCAATAACCGCATGAGTTGTTCCCGTTGTTTCATTGTGCTTTTCTTCACATTTGCCCTCTGTGCGTTCTGTTTGGCATAGAGTTGGCAAAGCGTCATTTTCTTGCCTGTGCTGTCGATACCGTCCTCAATATCCCGTCTTATCTGCTGTTCCAGTTCTCGAAGTGAGGGTTTTTCCCGTTTTCCCTTTGGTGTCGGGTCTGTGGGTGTCAATCTCCAAGCATACACATATTTTGTGTTTCCAAATGCGTCTACATATTTATATAAGTATTTTCCGTCTGTTCGTTGGCTCTCTCCAGTATGCAGGATACGACCTTTGCTATCCCGTCTTTTTTCTTTCATGGTGTCTGCTCCTTTCCTTGTTGGAAAGAGCCTTGATATGACTTGTGTTCATCATAACACATACAAGGCTCATTTGCATTAGATTGCGTCCAATTTGTCAATGACCTGTTCAAACTGTCGGCGTTTAATCTGTATGCGGTTGCCATTCATAATGAGCCAGCCAGCGTCCTTGTTTTCCTCTGCCAATCGTCTTAACTTGTTTTCTCCAATGCGGAAATACTTTGACGCTTCTTCAATGGTAAGGGTGTATTTTTCCCATACGGGAATATCGTTGTTATTCATCAGATACCCCCTTTCCCATGTTTTGTGTCATACTGGATATAGGGGATAAGGTCGGTGCGGTTTATCCTCTGTAAATGGGCGGTTAATTTACTGGAAAGGGAATTGCTGTATCTTGCCTTATCAAGCATAGTTCCTACTTTTTCCAGTCCACCTAATGCGTCATGTTCTTCCAAGAAATAAAAACTTTTGACAGCGGAAATGACGCCACCCTCTGTGAGCCATTGCTGTGTTTCTTCAAGGGAATTATGCTGCTTTGGTACTTGCAGTTTCAAGACTTCCACAGCCCCTAAAAAGCGTTCCCAAAATCGACACGTTTTCCACCTGCTTTTATTACTTTCGTTTCTGTTTGGCACGACAAAGCGTAGGTTGTTTGCCAGTAGCCCGAAAGCCAGTTCCCCAAGTTCCAGCGGTCTGTCCTTAAATGTCATGGCAAAAACATGAGCCTTATCATCACGCAGTTGCATTTCTGTTCGTTTCCAACTGCCGACTTCCTCAAGCGTCTTATTATGTTTTGAACAGACTTCCTTATCCTTATCATAAAAGCGGTAGGATAATCCAGATTTTCCAGCACCGATATAAACAGTCTTTGCGGTGTCGAAATCGTCAAACTTGCTTTCATCAAAGTGGTAGCCCTCACTATTGGAGATAAATTCCTCTTTTTCGCATTTCTTCTTTATCTGCTCTATGGTAAAGAATGGCTTTTCGTTCTTATCATCAATGGCAATATCAAGTCTTGTGAAATGAAAATTATCCAGTCCGTATCTTCGCTCACAGCGTCGGAACATATCCCCAAAGGTATAATTCCTACTGTCGAGAATACGGAAAATATCATCACAACCTCTGCCAGTCATAACAAGATAACAGCCTAGCCCCTGTGGGTTGTCCTCTGTCTTTCTTGCGTCCCCCGATACATAAATATCTCCAATCTGCCAGCGTGCTTGATAGGTTTTGTATTTAATGCTTGCCGGATAGACATTGAAAATATCAGTCGGTAAACCTAAAATGTGCATGATTACATCTTCAGCGGTTGCCGTTTCAAATACAATGCTGATGTAATCAATCTTAACGGATAAATTTTTGTGTGTAGTTATAGTGCATTACTCCTTTCGTATGCCCCGTTTTTTTGCGGGGTAAAAATAGCGTTTTGTCCTTTATTTATCACAGTTTCTAGGTACTATGACATGTATGCGCAGGGCGGTGTTACATATACGCCCTTTACGAGCGCCTAAAGGCGTTCCCTTTCTTCCTGTGTCTGTTCCGTTCTTAACGCTCACGAGCCTTGAGAGGCTCGTGGCTAAACGAAACAGCCCCAGTCAGAAACCCTATTTTTAGTCTGATAGTCCATGCTCATTCATGCTATCAAAGTGAAAACATCTCTTATATATGCTTACTCAAGTGTGTGATTGACCCTAGCGTGCTTAATCACTCTGTCTGATAAGATAATAACGCCACTAGAATTACTTGTCAAGAAGTTTCGATTGACTTTTCGATATATATTAAGTATGATATGCTTATAAATGACAATAAAAGCAACGAAAGGAGCGGTTATACTAAGTTATGGAGTATTATGAAAAGAAAATCAGTTTCTTAGGAGAAAACATACAAATCATAAGAAAACACAGGGGAATGAAACAACAGGAACTTGCCAATAAAATCGGTATCAATATGCAGAGCCTTTCCAAGATTGAACGAGGTGTGAATTATCCTACCTTTGATACATTGGAAAAGATAATGGACGTGCTGGGAGTAACACCGAATGAATTATTGTCGGGGGAATGGAAATATATTGACCACACCGAGCCATATATCATGGACGTTATCAAACGAGAACAGGATTTTAATGTTTCCTTAGATTATTTGTCTGAAAATGAATTTTTCAATGACGAAAAAGAATGTAGATTTTACATGGAAACTACATTGATTAGATACATTAGCAATTATCTTTCTAGTGAGGTAGTAGAGTTGGAAGAACTTATGGAAATCAAGCAGTTGATACAGCGTCAGAAATTGGAACGCATGATGAAAGTACATAAGGAAATGCGAGGGTTAGACCGATACAGAGAACAGCCCAAAGAGTATAAATATCACGACCCTTATGATGATTGGATATTCCGTCAGCTTGCAGATATAGACAACAGAAACAACATTCCCAACACTTCGCCACAATTAGATTTTAATGAAACGGACTATGAAGATTATCTAAAAGAGAAATGGAATAGAGGACTTTAATTTTCCTCTTGCATGAAAGATACAGCAAACAAAAAGCCCAATCAAGAGTGCAAAGCACCACCAATGGTGGTAAGGCTCTTTACAGGGTTCTTTCTTTTCTGTGGTGGGTAATCAAGCGAAAAATGAAGAAGTGTTTTGTCATGCTTTATATTTTTATCCCGACTTTGATAATTCAGATTGTGAAAATGATTAAATACAGAAAAGCTAAATAACACGATTTATATTAGCATCACTTTAATGATAAATTAGTTAGAGTGGTGCCTTATTTTTTTCTCTGTACAATCACTTAAATAGGTGCTATAGTAATGGGTAGATAGTATTCGAACAGAAACTATACCACATATTTTTTATTTTTAAACCATGAGGATTATATCAGTTTGAACGAGACCTCATCCATGCAGATTTTCATGATTGTCACTTCCCAGAAAGGAGTGATCGATATGAGAGCAGGATTTATCGGAGCGGGGAAAGTAGGATTTTCCCTTGGAAAATACCTGAAGGAAAACGGCGTAGAGATTACGGGTTACTTCAGCAAATCACCGGAATCAGCTAAATCAGCAGCAGATTTTACTAACACAAAACTATATAAGAGTATAGAGGATATCTTAAGTGACAGTGATACCCTGTTTATTACTGTGCCTGATGGACAGATAAGCAAAGTATGGGATTATATGAAGAATCTGGATATTAAAAATAAAAATATTTGTCATTGCAGCGGTTCGATTTCATCAACCGTTTTTTTTGATGGTGAAAACCTCGGTGCAAATATCTATTCGGTACATCCCCTATATGCAATAAGTGATAAGTGCGAATCATGGAAACACTTGAATAAGGCTTATTTTACTGTGGAGGGTTCGGCAGAGAATCTAGATGAGATTAAGAGTATCTTTGAGCGAGCAGGAAATAAGGTAATCGCAATGGGAGCGGAAAATAAATCTCTTTACCACTGCGGTGCAGTAGTTGTAAGCAATCTCGTAAACGGACTTTTTCAAGTGGGGGCTGAAATGCTTGTAAAATGCGGCTTTGATAAAAAAGATGCAAAGAAAGCCTTAGTGCCTTTGTTTACTGGAAATGCCGACACATTGGCAGAAAAAGGAGTTGCGGCTGCCCTCACAGGTCCTGTTGAGCGAAATGATTTGTCGACTATCACAAAACACATTGAAGCTATTAAGGCAGCATGGATAAACGAGTCTGAGGAAAAGGTGGGATATGAGATGATATATCTTTTGCTTTCAGAAAAGCTTCTCAGTATTGCACAGGAAAAACATTTAGACAGTGACTATTTGAAGATGACGGAGGTAATTAAAAATGAAAAACACAGTATCCACTTTTAAAGAACAGAAGGTTAAGGGCGATAAGATTACAATGCTGACAGCCTATGACTATTCGACAGCTAAATTGATGGATCAGTCAGGTATTAACGGTATTCTCGTTGGAGATTCTCTTGGCATGGTTATGCTCGGATACGAAAATACTTTGCCGGTAACAATGGAAGATATGATTCACCATACAAGAGCAGTTACAAGAGGTGCCAAAGATGCCTTAGTAGTTGGAGATATGCCGTTTATGTCATATCAAGTTTCAGTTGAAGAGGCCATGTATAACGCAGGAAGACTTATGAAAGAAGGAAGATGTCAAGCAGTAAAGCTAGAAGGTGGAGCCTCTGTTTGTCCACAGATTAAAGCTATTACAGCTGCTTCAATTCCTGTTATGGCACATATTGGACTTACACCTCAGTCAGTGAACGTTTTTGGAGGCTTTAAAGTTCAGGGAAAAAGTGAAGAGGGAGCAAAGAAACTCATTGAAGAGGCAAAAGCTGTTGAAGAAGCAGGAGCATTTGCGATTGTTTTGGAATGCGTACCTGCAAAATTAGCGGAAATTATTTCTGAAAGCATTAATATTCCTACAATAGGAATAGGTGCAGGATCTGGCTGCGATGGACAGATTCTCGTTTATCAGGACATGCTTGGAATGGTCTCTGACTTTACACCTAAATTCGTAAAACAATTCGCAAAGGTAGGAGATGTAATGAAAGAAGCCTTTGCTGCATATATAGAAGAAACTAAACAGGGAAGCTTTCCAGCACCTGAACACACATTTAAAATTTCAGAAGATGTAATTAACAAGTTATATTAGGAGATAGAACGATGAAAATAGTAAAAACCGTAGATGAAGTGAGAGTTATAGTCAAAGAATGGAAGAAAGAAGGTCTTACAGTAGGTCTTGTTCCTACTATGGGATTTTTGCACGAAGGACATAAGAGTTTAATTACAAGGGCTGTTTCAGAAAACGATAGAGTTGTTGTCAGTGATTTTGTAAATCCGACTCAATTTGGAGTAGGGGAAGATTTGGAAAGCTATCCGAGGGATTTGGAAAGGGATACTATGCTATGTGAGGAGGCAGGTGCTAATTTAATATTTAATCCTGAGCCGGAAAATATGTATTTTGACGATTTTTCAACATATGTAAACATAGAAAGTCTTTCAGAGGAACTTTGTGGAAAATCACGACCAATACATTTCAGGGGTGTAGGCACAGTAGTATCTAAACTTTTTAATATTGTAAATCCCGACAGAGCTTACTTTGGTCAAAAGGATGCACAGCAGCTTGCGATTATAAAAAGAATGGTTAGAGATTTGAACTTTGATATCGAAATTGTGGGCTGCCCTATAGTTAGAGAAGAGGATGGTCTTGCAAAGAGTTCAAGAAATACATATCTAAGCAAAGATGAGAGAAAGGCGGCACTAATTTTAAGCAAAGCAGTTAAGCTCGGAGAAGATATGGCAAAAGCAGGAGAAAAAGATACAGATAAAATTGTATCAGAAATGATTAAGCTTATTGAAACTGAGCCTATGGCGAAAATAGATTATGTTCAGGCTGTAGACGCTGTTTCAGTTAAACCGGTCAAGGAGATGACAGCACCAGTACTAGTTGCCATGGCAGTTTATATCGGCAAAACCAGATTGATTGACAACTTTATTTACGAAGGTTAAACGGGGGTTAAATATGACATTTGAAATGTTAAAGGGGAAGATACACAGAGCTACAGTAGTTCAAGCAGAACTTGATTATGTAGGAAGCATCACTGTAGACGAAGACTTACTTGACAGTGCTGGAATTTTGGAGTATGAAAAGGTAAGTATCGTAGATATAAATAATGGGAACAGATTTGAGACATACACAATTGCAGGAGAAAGAGGCAGCGGAATGATATGTCTCAATGGAGCTGCTGCAAGATGTGTTCAGACAGGTGATAAGATAATCATAATGTGCTATGCACAGATGACTCCAGAAGAGGTAAAGAAAAATCCACCTAAAGTAGTATTTGTAGATGAGGATAACAAAATATCAAGAGTCGCAAGATACGAAAAACATGGTAAGCTATAAGACATGTAATTTGCAAATAAAAAAGGGAATTTCGGTAATTAAAAAATGTAAAAGGTGAAGAATATGTCATCTGCCCTCGTTGTGAGCAAGAAGTTTATAAAGAAGTAATAATTTATCCATTTTGTAACTTTGGCATAATGGCATGGCTTGAAGGAGAAAATGATGAAAATAGCAAACCAGTGAAAGATAAATCTAAGTAAAATCTCAGCTTAACAATTTAATATCTATATTTACAAAGCAGTTGGTCTTATGATTGACTGCTTTTAAAAAAGACACCGTTTAGGTGTGAGGTCTTTTTAGTGTTATTTATAGTCATATCAAGGCTCGTTTAATTATGGTAAATTCGTGGTAAAATGAGTGCTTTTCTATACTTCAAAATATTTGAAAGTATAGTGTTTATACGGATAATCAAAAATTAGATATAAAATTT
>NZ_BEHC01000011.1:0-53837 GCF_003112495.1 Enterococcus sp. H57 | reverse complement strand
AGAAAATCACTGGATTATCGAACACCTTTGGAAGTATTTTTGAGTTACGTAAGTATTGATGATCTGTCTAACTTAATTTGACAATTAAGATAATTTAGAATAATACTAATAGGAATCGTAAAAACAGAAAAAAAGCATAATGATAAAGGGTCGGGCAGATTTTAATTGATTCATCTGGTACTCTTTTTTATTGTCCTTACATTCATAAAGTTTGAATGCAATGACTTTATTACATCTATATTTATATCTAACAGTAGCGTTGATGTGTTAATTATAAGTTCTATCACTTTATGTTCAATTAGTTTGTGCTCTTATATGTGTGATTGAAAATATAGATAAAAAAACAATCATCGGCTTTGACTTCGATGATTGTTTTCTTTATTTTGTAAAAATCCTATCACTTGATTTTATGGTAACCTTTTATTTTTGTCTTCAAACGGCTTGGTAAGAGAGCAGTAAGCAGTGCAAATGGGATCGAAAAGACATACCAGAAAATCGTACGTCCGATACCATAATGTTGATAGAGCTTTGTCAACATCACGTGTAACAAGATCAACCCTAAAAGCAAGGAGCCAGCTATAAACCAATGATTATCCCAATGCATGACTTCACTAAGTGCCATCACTCCAAAAGGATAGAAATAAAAATAGATCCCGACTAAGGTCATCCGCCAGTTCTTTGTAAATGTTCCGATATTCAATAAAAAGAAAATCGCTGAAAGCAAAATACCGATAGGCGGAAAAAGCCCAACCAAAAAGGAATACAACATCCCCCACAAGATCATCACAGGACCTTTGATCAATGCAACGATTGCGATGAACAAAGTCAGCAATATTAGTTTTTGTGATAACGTTGCAACAGTCATTAATCCAAATAAAATTAATGTGAACCAATGCCAATGGGACTGCTGTTGTTCTTTACGGGAAAAATCGACCCGGTTGGATAAATAATCTGCTAATTTCGGATAAGAACGCTTAAAATCCATAAACTGTTCCTCCTTCGTGGAAAAGGTAGGTTTAGTATACGAAAAATAAAAAAGAAATACATCCGTCTTAAGAGGGAGTTTTTCACTGAAAGTGGAGAAAAAAGAATGGTAAATTAAAATATTCTCAGTTATACTGAAAATTATACCAAATTTCAAAGAAGAAAGAGGATGGGAATGAAAGGCAAACTAAAACGAGAAATCAATCTGTTTGGCGCATTAGCTACCGTTATGGGAACCGTGATCGGTGCAGGCGTCTTCTTCAAAACTGCTGCTGTTACTGCTAGTACTCAGTCTACAAGTTTGACATTGCTAGCTTGGCTTTTGGGTGGTTTCTTAACGATCTGTGCTGGATTGACAGTGGCTGAATTAGCTACAGCAATCCCGGAAACTGGTGGAGCTGTAAAATATATTGAAGCTGCGTATGGAAAATTGCCCAGCTTTTTATTAGGATGGGCGCAAAGCTTGATTTACTTTCCTGCTAATATTGCTGCATTATCGATTATCTTTGCGACACAATTGACGAACTTATTACAATTATCTACCGATTATCTTTTGTTGATTGCAGTGATCACCGCTGTTTCTGTGACAGGGTTGAATTTGTTAGGGACAAAAGTCGGTGCTTCTGTACAATCAGTGACGTTGATTGTTAAATTAATACCAATTGCTGTGATTGTCATATGGGGATTATTGACCCCAGGACAAGGAACTGTCCAGTTATTTCCAATCGAAGCTGGAAAAGATGTTACTTTTGTCGAAGGATTGAGCAGTGCGTTGTTAGCAACGTTGTTTGCTTATGACGGCTGGTTAGGTGTCGGTGCAATGGCAGGGGAAATGAAACGGCCGGAAAAAGATTTGCCTAAAGCAATTATTCTTGGTTTGAGTTTTGTAACAGTCGTTTATCTATTGATCAATTTTGTTTTTTTGAAAACTTTGCCGATTGATCATCTTGCCGGTAATTTGAATGCAGCTTCTGAAGCATCAGACGTCATTTTTGGAGGAATCGGTGGAAAGCTGGTCACTATTGGGATCTTGATCTCGGTATACGGTGCATTGAACGGTTATACACTAACTGGGATCCGCGTGCCTTATGCGATGGCTTTAGAAGACGAGCTACCTTTCAGTAAACAGCTGACAAAGCTTTCAAAGAAGTTTACGGTTCCTTATGTTCCTGCGGTTTTCCAGTTAGCAGTAGCTTGTATTATGATGAGCCTTGGTTCTTTCGACTTTTTAACAGACATGTTGATTTTTGTGATGTGGCTATTCAGTTTACTGATTTTTATCGGTGTCTTTATTTTAAGAAAAAAAGCGCCGGAATTGCCACGTCCATATAAAGTACCACTTTATCCAATCGTTCCGATTATTGCGATTCTCGGTGCTATTTTCATTTTAGGTATGACGATGATGACGCAAACGAAATTAGCATTGATCGGTATAGGTGTTACCTTGATAGGTATCCCAGTCTATTATCAAAAAAAGAAAAAACGCTCAGAAGAGTAAAATATTTCAACAACAGACAGAAAAAGTACGAACTAGGTCCTCTAGATCTTCGTGCTTTTTCTATTTCAATAAAACAAGTTCTTCTATTTTGATTTTTGCTACTTCTGCAAGTGGTGCTTATGTGCTAAAGTAAGAATGAAAAGGAGAGATAAACATGATATTTGATTCTCATACCCATTTAAATGCTGAACAGTTCAATGAAGATATTCCAGAAACGATTCAGCGAGCACAAGAAATGGGGGTAACGAAAATGGCGGTCGTGGGCTTCGATACGCCAACGATTGAAAAGTCTTTGCAATTAAGCCATGACTATCCAAATATATACAGTATTATCGGCTGGCATCCGACAGAGGCTGGCAGTTATACGAAAGAAATCGAAAATAAATTACAAGAACAATTGACTTTACCAAAGGTTGTAGCATTAGGGGAAATTGGCTTGGATTATCATTGGATGGAAGACCCGAAAGAAGTCCAAGATAAAGTATTTCGCAGACAGATTGCTATCGCAAAAGAAATGAACCTACCAATCAGTATTCATACTAGAGAAGCACTTGAAGACACGTATCAAATCCTAAAAGAAGAAGATGTTCGAGATATCGGTGGAATCATGCATAGTTTCAGTGGTGATTATGAATGGGCAAAACGATTTCTTGACTTAGGGATGCATATTTCATTTAGCGGTGTCGTCACTTTCAAAAAAGCATTAGACGTCCAAGAGGCTGCAGCAAATGTACCAATCGAACGATTACTTGTGGAAACAGATGCCCCTTATCTGGCACCAGTTCCTTTTAGAGGAAAGCGGAATGAACCAGGCTATACTCGTTATACAGTAGAAAAGATTGCTGAACTTCGGAATCTTCCGACAGAAGAAGTGGCTGCCCAAACATGGACAAATACGCACCGATTATTTGGTCTAAGCGAACATGGATAAGATGAAGATCCAAGAGATTATAGTCGTTGAAGGAAAAGACGATACAAGAAGGCTGCGGGAAGTAGTTGATGCAGATACGATAGAAACAATAGGGTCTGCAATCAATGAAGAGATTCTGATGCAAATTGAACATGCCCAAGAGACTCGTGGAGTGATCGTTTTTACCGATCCTGATTTTTCAGGAGAAAAAATAAGAAAAATCATTATGGAAGCTGTTCCTCAGGCAAAACATGCTTTTTTGCCGCGCACACAAGCTAAACCAAAGAAAAAGGGAAGCCTTGGTGTCGAGCATGCAAGTGATGCTGCTATTTTAGAAGCATTGAAAAAGGTCGTGACGCCAGACATTTCCCAAACGGCTGTTTCTGAAATCACTAGACAAGACCTTTTAGACTATGGTTTAATAGCTGGGGCACAAGCAAAAGAAAAACGAGAAAAACTAGGTGACGAGTTGCGCATCGGTTACACGAACGGCAAACAATTGGAAAAACGTTTGAAGATGTTTCGTATTACGCCGAAAGAACTCGCCCAAGCAATGAAAATAGTGGAGGAACAACATGAGTGAATATCGTGAAATTGCGACACCCTCTAGAACAAAAGAGATTTTATTGAAACATGGTTTTTCATTTAAAAAAAGTTTAGGACAAAATTTTCTGACTGAACCAAATATTTTAAGGAAAATCGTAGAAACTGCGCAAATAGATGAACATACGAACGTGATCGAAGTTGGACCAGGAATCGGTGCATTGACGGAACAATTAGCCAAGCATGCAAAACAAGTCGTAGCATTTGAGATCGATGATCGTTTGATCCCTGTATTGGCTGATACGATGCAACCCTATGACAATGTGACTATTGTACATCAAGATATTTTAAAGACCGATTTGTCAACAGCTGTTAGAGAAACATTTCATGAGGAGCTTCCGTTAAAAGTCGTAGCGAATTTACCTTACTATATTACGACACCGATCATGATGCATTTTCTTGAATCAGATTTGGTTGTGGATGAACTAGTCGTCATGATGCAAAAAGAAGTAGCTGATCGTATCTCTGCTGAACCAGGAACGAAAGCTTATGGTTCATTATCGATTGCTGTTCAATATTATATGGAAGCCAGTTTAGCATTCATCGTACCAAAAACAGTATTTGTCCCTCAGCCAAATGTAGATTCAGCGATTTTGAAACTGACAAGAAGAGATATACCGGCAGTCGAAGTGACAGACGAAAAAGCATTTTTCCGATTGACAAAAGCGGCATTTCAGCAAAGAAGAAAAACGCTTTGGAATAACTTGCAGCATTCTTATGGCAAAGATGACCAGACAAAAGCATGGTTAGCAAAAAGCTTGGAAACAGCTGGAATCGATCCAAAACGTCGTGGGGAGACTTTGTCATTACAAGAATTTGCCGCATTAAGCAATGCGATGTCAGAAAATAAGCAGTAAAAAAAAGAGGTTGTGACAGAAGTTGTGAAAAAGCTGTCCTGCATCAAGTAATAAGAACAGCCAAACAAAAATAGTTCCTCATGTTTTTCGTTTGTTTGGGCTTATTACCGCAGATGCAAGCTTTTGAACACCGTTTAAGAAAGAGGTTGTGGGCCTGCCGTTTAACTCTAAGTCACAAGGAACAATTTCAAAAAACAGCTTCTCATGTTTTTGAGTTAGTTGGTCTTATTACTTGATGCAAGCTCTTGACCACTATTATGCCGAACAAGGAGACGTGACACAAATGTTGTCGCATCTCCTATTTTTGTCTCTTGATCAAAAAATTCTTATACTTGATACTCACACTCATTTTGTATGGATTTAGAAAAGAATATGTGTCTTGACAGTTATTAGTAAGTGAGTTATACTAAGTCGACATTTATGTGTCAAGACATATTAGGAGAGAGAAAAAATGAGAAAAAATTCAGTTCGAAAACTAACGATTTCTGCTTTATTGATTGGGATGGGGGTCATTATCCCAATGGTCATGCCTAAAATCATGATTCCACCAGCTTCCTTTACTTTGGCGTCTCATGTGCCATTATTTATTGCGATGTTTTTTACACCAGGAGTTGCAGTGGCTGTTGCGCTAGGTACGACATTTGGTTTCTTTTTAACAACGCCGGTTATCATCGCATTGCGAGCATTGTCACATCTTGTGTTTGCGTTGATTGGGGCTTGGTACTTGCAAAAGCATCCGAGTATCGTTTTAAAAAATGGACAGTTTACTTTTGCTAATTGGCGTTTCCAAGGGTTCAATTTTGTGATCGGTGTGATTCATTCTTTAGCAGAAATGCTAGTAGTCAGCATCTTTTACTTTATTGGTAATATGCCTGAAACATATTATTCTCAAGGATATTTTTATACAGTATTCATCTTGATGGGGATTGGTGGGCTCATCCACAGTTTAGTTGATTATAATATTGCTTATTTTATAGCAGGAACACTCAGCAAATATTTTGATATCCCCGTATTTACGGCAGCAAAAAAAGAAAATCGGAAAGAGTCGGTTCAAGGGTACGCGAAGAAAACGACATATTAGACATGATCTCTCAAAAAAAAAACTCTCATCTAGTAATGGATAATAAATCCTCTAAGATGAGAGTTTTTTGTCCTAAAAAGAGCTGCACCAACATCTTCTGGCACAGCTCTAACAGGGGGCAATTTATGGAAGTTTGATGACTTGTTCTGTTTCTTTATCAAAGAAGTGGCCTTTGCTGATGTTGAAGGCAAGGTCGACTATTTCGCCTGGTTTATGGAAATCTCTTGCATCTACTTTTGAGATGAACTCAGTAGAACCAGTTTTTGTGTAAAGCATCGTTTCAGCTCCAAGTAATTCGGAAACGACAACTTCTGATTTCACTACGGCTTCAGGTGAAGCTTCAAGGGCTACTTGTTCACTGTGGATGTCTTCTGGACGAATACCGAAGATAACTTCTTTTCCTTCATAACCTTTTTCAACTAATACTTTGTTTTTTCCTTCAGGAATACGAAGCTTAAGCCCATGTCCATCTGTGATAACACCATTTTTCAATGTCACATTAAAGAAGTTCATGGCAGGAGACCCAATAAAGCCGGCAACGAACATATTGACGGGTGTATCATAAACTTCTTTCGGTGTACCGATTTGTTGGATAAATCCGTCTTTCATGATAACGATTCGGTCAGCCATAGTCATTGCTTCTGTCTGATCGTGAGTAACATAGATGGTCGTTGTTTCAAGACGCTGGTGAAGTTTGGCAATCTCAGCACGCATGGCTACACGTAATTTAGCATCTAAATTTGATAATGGCTCATCCATTAAGAAGACTTTTGCATCCCGAACGATTGCCCGTCCCAATGCCACACGTTGGCGTTGTCCACCAGATAAAGCAGCTGGTTTTCGTTTCAAGTATTCTGTCAGACCTAAGATCTCTGCTGCATTGTCCACACGTTTTTTGATGTCTGCTTTATCATATTTACGTAATTTCAAGCCAAAAGCCATATTATCAAAAACAGTCATATGAGGATACAATGCGTAGTTTTGGAAAACCATGGCAATATCACGGTCTTTAGGTGCCACGTCATTCATGACTTTTCCGCCGATATTTAGTTCTCCTTCAGAGATATCTTCCAGTCCCGCGATCATTCGCAAAGTAGTTGACTTTCCACAACCGGAAGGACCAACAAAAACGATAAATTCACGGTCTTTGATTGATAGATTAAAATCAGTTACAGAATAATTTTCTGCATTGTCATATTTTTTATATACGTTTTTCAGAGCCATTTCTACCATAATACGTTCCACACTTTCTTTTTTAGTTTTATTAACTATTTAAAGTATAAATGAAAGCGTTAACTAACTTCAATGTCATGTTGAACAAGAATTTTTTCTTTTTTTTGTCAATGTGCTAGTTTTAAGCTTTAATAAATATCCATAAGAAATAAAAACTGATACACTGGAGTAAATAAGTATGTTAACAATATCAAAAGGAGTGTCTCTTATGAAAATCGCTTTGATCGCTCATGACCGAAAAAAACCTATGATGGTGAAATTAGCAACAGCGTATAAAACAATATTGGAAAAACATGAACTTTTTGCTACCGGGACGACTGGGCAGAGGATCACGGAAGCAACCGGCTTGCCGATCCATCGGTTTAAATCCGGACCGTTAGGCGGGGATCAGCAAATTGGAGCCATGATTTCGGAGGATCAGTTAGATTTGGTGATTTTTCTTCGAGACCCGCTGGCTGCACAGCCCCATGAACCAGATGTAACAGCACTTATCCGTTTATCTGATGTCTATGAGATTCCGTTAGCTACGAATATCGGAACAGCTGAGGTGCTACTAAGAGGACTGGAAGCCGGCTTCCTAGATTTTCGAAGAATCGTCCATGAAATAGACAAGCATCCACTTTCATTTTGATGGATAAGCGTATGGAAAAATAACGTTTAATGTTCGCCTATATGTAGCTATAAAAGCTAAACAAACTGATAATATGCGATATAATACGAACGTATTGGATAATATAAACAATAATATTAGTTTTTCGTATTTGCAGTAAATGTGAAAATATGCTATAGTTTCTGTGGGAAAAGATCCCAAAAATAATACAGAGTAGAAAATAAAGCGTTAAGTGCTAAGAAGATGGGATGTTGCCTCTTGGACGAAGGACGTAATGTTCGCGGTTTTATTTTCGCATTCGCTGCATGATACGATGTAGCAGCTCTTAAAGGAGATGCTAAAAATGAAGAAACACCGGTTAGACGCACGTATGATTGCTATTATGGGCTTATTGATTGCATTGATGGTCACTTTGTCCCGACTGGTAGCAATCGAGACCCCATTTATTAAAATCAGTGTCACATTTATTCCACAAGTGATCATGGGCATTCTTTTTGGTCCTTTTTGGTCAGGGATAGGCGCAGTTTTAGCTGATTTAGTAGGAATGGCCCTCTTCTCGAAATCTGCATTCTTTATTGGATTTACATTGAATGCATTTATTGAAGGAGCAATCTACGGATTCTTTTTCTATCGAAAAGAGATCACTTGGAAAAATGCCATTCTGGCTACGCTTAGTGTCACGCTGATCATCAACTTATTTTTGACACCATTATGGCTTGCGTTGATGTACCATGTGCCATTGTTCAGCTGGGTCGTTTGGGCGCCCCGCCTGTTAAAAACAGTAATATGGTTACCGATTCAATCAATTGCCATTTATTACGTAGGACGTAGTATTCCTTACAAAAAAATTTTAAGAAGTTTAGCGATCCACGCTAAATAAAAAACAAGCAGTCTTCCCATCCCAGAAGACTGCTTGTTTTTATTGTGCTGTGAATTGTGCTTGATAGAGCCGTCGGTAATAACCATCTTTTTGAAGCAGCTCATCATGGGTGCCCATTTCGACAATAGCTCCCTGATCCATCACTAATATCTGGTCCGCATTTTTGATTGTGGACAGGCGATGGGCAATCACAAAACTGGTTTTTCCTTCCATCATTGCTAAGAAGGCTTGTTGGATTTTTTTCTCTGTCAATGTATCGACTGAGCTGGTAGCTTCATCTAAGATCAACATAGGGGGATTACTGATCATCGTTCGAGCAATCGTCAACAGTTGGCGTTGTCCATCTGATATCTTTAACCCTTGACCGCCAATCTTAGTATCTAATTTTTCCGGCAAACGTTCTACAAATTCATACATATAAGAGGCTTTTAGGGCATCATTGATTTCTGCGTCACTTGCTTCCGGATTCCCAAAACGAAGATTTTCTCGCAATGTACTGTCAAATAGCCAAGTATCTTGTAACACCATTCCAAAACTTTTACGTAATGTATCACGTTGGATAGAGCGGATGTCATGGTCATCGACTGTAATTGTTCCTTTTGTTGTGTCATAAAAACGCATCAGCAAATTAACAAGTGTGGATTTTCCGGCCCCTGTTTTTCCTACTATAGCAATGGTTTGACCTGGATAAGCAGTAAAATTGAAATCTTCGATCAAACGCTGCTTGGGGTCATAAGAAAAAGAAACATGATCAAAAGAGACTTTTCCTTTGATATTTTTGGGTTCCAAGGCATAGGCATCTGGCAAATCAGGCTTTTCTTCTGGCTGATCGATCAAATCAAATGCTCGTTCTAGACCAGAAAAAGCGGTTTGCAGTTGTGTCGTGATTCCAGAAAGTTCGATAAATGGTTTAGAAAACTGACTTGAGTAGATCGTAAAGCTGGAAATCACACCAACAGTGATTGACGAACCACTCTTCAATGCCAATAGGCCGCCAACTAAACCAATCGATAAATAAGCAAGGTGATCTACAAAACGAGAAGACGGGTTTGTCAAGGAAGAAGAAAATTGTGCCCGTTGTCCTTTTTCATATAGATCAGCATTTAGCAGTTCAAATTGCTGTTGACTAGCTTCTTCTTGCTGAAAAGCTTTCACGATTTTCTGGTTACCGATTCGTTCGGTCACAAAGCCCGAGATATCCCCAATAATCCTTTGCTGTCTATCGAAATTTGTTTGTGAAGCACGAGCAACGATCCAACTCACAAGGAAAATAATTGGTGTAGAACAAAGAACGACCAATGTCAGAAGTGGACTTAGACGCATCATAAAAATAAACGAAAGAATGATGATTGCCACTCCAGAAAATAATTGATTGAAGGCCGCAGAAATTGCAATGGAAATATTGTCCATATCATTTGTAAATCGACTGACGATATTTCCGTGGGAGTTTTGATCATAATAACGAAGTGGCAATCGATTCAGATGAGCAAATGCATCTTTTCTTAATTTTGCAACGGATAAGTAAGCTAACCGATTGCTTAACACTTGGATGAGCCATTGACTGACTACGTTGATTAAAACGATACCACCGAATAGAATAAGTAAATGGAACAGTCGATTGAAGCGGACCTGTCCTTCTCCAATCATTTGATCGATACTTTGACCAATTTGTAACGTCATCACAACTGTTGCAATCCCATTGATGATTCCTAGTATCACAGCTAGCCAAATGTCTTTTGCATAGGCAGTAAGGTAAGGAATGAATCGGCGGAGCGTCTGCAAGGATAATTTTTTTACTTTCATAACTATTCTTCCTCCTGTGATGCGACGATTTCCTGATATTCTGCTGATTGAGCAAGTAATTCTTCATGGGTACCCTGAGCAGCAATCTTACCTTGATCCATCACTAAGATATGATGTGCTTCTTGAATAGAGCGGACACGTTGGGAGATAATAATCACTGTACTGCCAAGATAAGTCTGTAGCGCCTTACGCAAATCCAAGTCTGTTTGATAATCCAACGCACTTAAAGAGTCATCTAAAATCAGTAATGCTGGCTTGGCAATCAAAGCTCTTGCAATCGTCAGTCGCTGTTTTTGTCCGCCAGAGAAATTTTTCCCATTTTCCATGACTTTTGTATCTAAACCATTTGGAAGCTGACGGACAAATTCTTCTGCCTGAGCGATTTTCAGAGCTTCCCAACATTCTTTTTCTGTGGCGTCTTTCTTACCCCATTGAAGGTTTTCACGAATAGTCCCGGTAAATAGTACAGAAGTTTGGGGAACAAGAGCAATTTTCTGACGGAGATGATCCAGCTGCCAAGAACGAACATCCATTCCGTCCATTATAACTGTACCGGAACTGACATCATAGAAACGCGGAATCAATTGTGTCAAAGTCGTTTTCCCGCTTCCGGTTGGACCAATGATTCCAAGGACTGTATTTCGCTTCAGCTGAAATGTAATATTTTGGAGAGAAAGACCAGAATCAGGAGTATAACGGAAGTCAACATGGTCAAAAGCGATAATTGCTTCAGAAGAAAAATCGGGAGTAGTACTGACCTCAGCTTCAAGAATCGAATTTTCTGTGTCTAGCACCTCTTTCACCCGATTTCCTGAAGCTTCGGCACGTGTGAAGATCACGACGAGGTTTGAAACAACGATCAGTGCCAAAAGCATTTGATTCATATAATTGATCAAAGCAAGAACTTGTCCTTGTTGCAAGCTACCAATATTTACTTTGATCCCGCCAACTGTCAGCAAACAGATGATCCCGACATTCATGATCAAGGTTGTAGCAGGTGATAATAGGGCAGAGATATTGGAAACACGTAAATAATTGTTCGCTAGATCATTTGTGCTTTTATCGAACTTCTCTGTTTCTTTTTTTGTCTGCGCAAATGCGCGGATGACACGAACACCGCTAAGATTCTGACTAACGTGTTCATTGAGCTGATCTAGTTTTTCTTGCACTTTTTGGTAGAGAGGAACGGTTTTTTTGATGATAAAAAATAAAATGATTGAGAAAATAGGCAATAATGCTAAGAAAAACAGACCTACTTCCCAGTCGATCACAAAAGCCATGACCACTGACCCGATACTTAAAAACGGTGCTCTGATCAATAAACGAATGACCATTGCTAAAGCTAGCTGAAGCTGATTGATGTCGTTTGTCATTCGGGTGATCAAGGTATCTGTTCCAAAATGATTCAACTCGTTGTGAGAGAAAGTATTGATTTTTTTGATTAGCTGATTACGTAACTCTGTACCAAATCCTTGTGAAGCTACTGAAGCATAGTATTGGCAAATGATAGCACAAATCAGACCAATCACAGACATAGCGACCATCCATAAGCCCATTTCAATGATTTTTCCTCGGTCATTCATTTTTAGTCCATTATCGATCAAGGAAGCCATCATTAAAGGCAGGACAAGTTCGAAGACAGCTTCAAGAAATTTGAAGAACGGGCCCAAAATGATTTGCTTACGATAGTCTTTTGCATAACGTAATAACTGAATCATATGATTCCTCCTATTATTTATTTGTCCACAATTGAAAAAACAAGTACTACCACATTGTAGCTTAGGAAATTTAGAATGAAAAGAGAACAAGCCTTTTCATAAATGAAAGTTTTATTATGAAGAAGCTTTAGAAATTGAATAGACTATTTTTTTTAAAAAAAAGAAAATGAGAAAACATGCCAGTCTCTTCATTCATAGGAACGTCTATTTTACTTAATTTTTCTATAAATGAATTCTGCATAAAAAATATATCAAGTAAATGTTTATAGATGAAACTCTATTTACTTCTTTTTTAATTTGTTCTTGCAATCTTTTTTGCTACGTAATTTTTGTAAAAAAGTGGGTTGAGAGAAATCTAATTGATTTTCAAAGAAGGAGTATGAAAATGAGAAAAATATTTATTCGTTTATTGTGGGTACTATCTTAGAGGAATAAATAATAGTGGAGAAAACTATGGTTTGGCGCAGATTCTATCAGGTTTGATGGAACGAAGACAACCTCCCGACATCAAGTCAAAAGCTACTTGAGATTTTGATCTGAAAATAAAAAAAGAAAACAAGGTAGGAACATCAATGTTTCTACCTTGTTTTCGTAATCAATGGGAAAAAACTAAGAGTGGTGTACGTAATCAATAAAAAGGATGGTGACAACAGTACCTCTTTACTCTCTGAAAGCATCATAACTCGTTTTTCCTCATTATGCCAATAAATTGTTGTTATACCACATATAAGGATTTGTAATAGCTAAAAACAGACAGGAAAGTTGAAATCTGTGAATCTTATTTTGTATGGAAGGATTTATAGAACGCAAAAATCAAGATAAAGATGAATAAAAATCCTGTTTCGGCTATATATTGCGTATCTACGCCAATAAAACGAGTTTGTTCTGTCATAGCCATATAAAGCAAAGGCAAAAATACAACTACAGCGAGATAAGATCCGATGATTTCTCGAAAAGTTTTCCAGGAAGTATGTTTCCTGTTTTTATATTTATCCGATTTCATTGAATAGTCATAGCCTCCTTATTCTTTCATATGTTGAAATTCCAGTATAAAAACTGGAAGGAACTGTACGTTTTTTAGAATAAAAATTATAAGGGATAAGTAGGCTGCTGTCTATAATAAGATATATTTTTCAATTCTTTATTAAAGATTTTATTGACAAAATGAATCCGTTTTCTATGATGGGGGAGGGGTGAATAAGTTGTTGAAGAAGGAAATTTTATGTTACTTAGAGAACCAGACAGCCTTTTTCGATTTAGAACATATGAACGAGGTCTTTACAGCACAAAGGTTAGCTGATCATTTTGGGGTAAAAAGAAACACAGTCAGTCATTATTTGAACCAGTTAAATGATGAGCAACTACTAGTCAAAATCAATTCTCGACCAGTGATTTATTTCCACAAAGAAGCTTTTGAAAAACAATTTTTTAAGTTACGCACGAATTTTTATTTTTCTATCGATGATCTCAAAGAGGAACAGCCTTTTTTCGCGCAACCAAAAGACTTATTCTCTTTTATGATCGGATACGACGCCAGTTTGAAAGAAAGTATCGAACAAATCAAAACAGCTCTTTACTATCCAGATGGCGGATTACCACTTTTGATTACAGGCGAAAGTGGCACAGGTAAAAGTTATTTAGTTAATTTGGTCTATCAGTATTGTCTGCTTCATGATCTGCTAGAAGATTCTGCACCATTCATCACTTTTAATTGTGCACAATATGCAGATAATCCTGAACTTTTGACTAGCAATTTGTTTGGACATGTTAAGGGAGCGTACACTGGTGCAGAAGAAAATAAAAAAGGGGCTTTTGAAGCAGCAGATGGTGGGATCTTGTTTTTAGACGAGGTACATCGCTTAACACCAGAAGGTCAGGAAAAACTGTTCACCTATCTTGATCAAGGTGTGATTTATCGTATGGGAGAACCTAATTTGTCACGCCGGATCAAAACACGTCTCTTTTTTGCTACGACTGAAGAGATTACTAGTCATTTCTTAACAACTTTCATTCGAAGAATACCTATCCGAATCGAACTACCTGCACTTAATCAGCGTAGTCGTAATGAACGGCTAGAACTGATTTACTCTTTTTTTCTCGAAGAACAAAGAAAAATGGGGAGCCCTTTGTCAGTCAGTGGACCAGCTTTGTCACTTTTAACAAGTCAGAAATTATCCGGAAACATAGGAGAGCTGAAAAATATCGTCAAAGTTTCAGCAGCAAAAGCATATGCTGAACAGCGTGAACAGCCTGAAATCCATGTCACGATCCATCATTTGCAAAAAGAACTACTTGCGCAGCCTATTACTAAAAATACAGCACAGCAAGGAATCTATATTACGCAAGACCAGACCTTAGAGCAATTAATGGAGAAGCAACAGCCCGAACAGCAGCGAATCGTTAAAAGTTTTGAGCAAATCCTAATTGATTTCAAGAAAAATAACTGTCTGCTATATTCTTGCGAAGGAAAATTAAAGCAAGAAGTGATTCAATTATTTGATTTTTTGCTGTTTGAGACCAGTAGACAAGAAAAACACGAGCTGCTGGTTTATTGGACACAATCTATCCGAGAGACCTTTCGACAAATGGAAACTGCCTATCAAATCAAATTCGATGAAAACAGTGTCTATGCCTTGAGTTACTATCTCTATCAGCGAAGCACTATCAAATGGTTACCGGAAGAACATGATATTATCCAACTAATCAAAGAATTAGAACAACAAGTTTCTCAGTCTTATCCATCTAGTTATCACTATGTCCAACGAATTCTGGAATTAAGTAAGATCAAATTAGATATTGAAGACACAAGTATGGATCGGATTTTACTGACGATCTATCTAAAAAAAGCGAAATGGTCAAAAGAAAAACGACTGCCAAAAGCGATGATTGCTGCTCACGGTTATGCAACTGCTAGCAGTATGGCAAATGTAGTAAATCGTTTATTACAAGAGGATCTATTTGAATCATTTGATATGCCACTAGATGTCACACCACAGCAGATTGCTTCAGAAATCCTTGATTATTGCGAAAACAGCGATGTTTCAAATGGATTGATCATATTAGTAGACATGGGATCTCTGAAAGAAATCCATCAGTTTTTTAAAAAACAGTTATCCGTACCGCTTTTGATTTTGAATAATGTGACGACACCTTTAGCAATCACAGTAGGGGAATGCCTGCAAAAAAATGTATCATTAGAAGAGATAGCAGAAGAGACTGTTCGACAGATCCAGCCAGAATGGCGACTGCTCTATCCAGAGGAAAACAAAACCCAAAGCACTCATTACTACTTGCTTCACTGGAATCGGTACGGCGGTCCACTTAAGTGAACTGCTAGAAAAAAGCTTACCTACGGCTTGTCAGTTGAAAATCATCCCATATGAATATCAGCAATTAAAAGATAAGAAAAACAGTGACCCATTATTTTCCATATACGAAGTCGTAGGAATGATTGGCACCACAGATCCTGATATCACCAATATCGACTATCTTTCATTAGAAGACCTCATCTCGGGGGAAAAGATGTCTGTACTAGCTGAATGGTTGGACACTACTATGAATGCTTCAGAGAAGAAAATATTCAATCAGCGCATCATTCGTAATTTTTCATTGGAAAAAGTACTGGATTCCGTGACTATTCTAGATACAGAGAAGGTGATGGGAGAAATCGATCATTTTATGAGAGAATTAGAGGTGCAGTTGAATCGAAGCATCAGCAATCCCAAAAAATTAGCGTTGTATGTCCATGTGAGCTGTCTCATTGAACGATTGATCCGACAAATGCCAATCGAAACCTATCAAGGATTAGAGAAATGGAAGCAGTGTCAAAAAGAAGGGTTATCTGCTATTAAATCTGCGTTTAGTGTCATTGAAGAGCATTATAGTGTCATGATCCCCAATTCTGAGATTGCCTATATCTATGATATTTTGAGTGAAGATACAGAGTTTCTCTCGATAGAAGAAGAATTTTGAACATAAGCAAGTTGTTGCCACTAATTTTGGCATGCAACTTGCTTTTTTAGTATGTGTAAGTGAAAAGAGGAGATGAAAAAGTGGATAGAGAAATTATCTTAGCTTCCCATGGAAAATTTGCTTCAGGGATATTAGATTCATTAGAGCTGATCTATGGGAAAAATCATTCTATTACTGTATTGGATTGCTATACTGATGAGAATTTTGATTTAGCGGAAACAGTAAGGCAGCTTTTTATGAGGTACAAAGATAAAGAAATCATTGTTCTGACGGATCTTTTTGGCGGAAGTGTCAACAACGAATTCTTACAATATATCAATCGGGATCATGTCTATCTCGTTGCCGGATTGAATTTGCCACTATTGATTGAGCTAGTATCTCGGTTGGACGCTGAAGTAGAGACAACTGTTTTGATCCAGCAGGTGCTAACTGATTCAAAAAAAATGATCCAGTTTTGTAACGAGCGGCTCAATCAGAAAATAGAAGAAGACGAATTTTAGGAGGAAGAAAAATGATTGTATTGACAAGAGTCGACCATCGGTTATTACACGGACAAGTAGCTTTTTCATGGACACAAACAATAGGCGCAGACTGTATTTTGATTGCTAATGATGATGTACCTACGAATGAGATACGAAAGACAACGATCAAATTAGCCAAGCCACAAGGAGTCAAACTAGTGATCAAATCAATTGATGACTCGATTGCCGCGTTGAAAAGCGGGGTGACAGATAAATATAAGTTATTCATCGTAGTGGAATCGATCGAGGATGCATATAAGCTGGCAGAAGCGTATCCAGAAATCAAAACCATCAACTTAGGAGGGATCAAGGCAAAACCTGGTACTCGCAGCATCGGAAAAGCGGTAAATATTTTACCAGAAGAGGAGGAACGCTTGAAACGATTAATTGACAAACAAATAGAAGTAGAAATCCGTCAAGTACCAGCAGATAAAAAAGTGGATGTAAGAGAAGTTTTGTAAGAAAGGAAGAACCTCAATGATTGTACAAGCAGTCTTATTAGGAATTGTTGCATTTGACGCACAATCAGAATATGCACTAGGGACATCGTTGCTTTCTCGTCCGATTGTGACGGGGCTGTTTACAGGAATCGTGTTAGGTGATGTAAAAACTGGGATCATTATGGGCGCAACTTTAGAGTTAGCATTTATCGGATCGTTCTCAGTAGGTGCTTCGATTCCACCTGATGTTGTGACCGGTGGGATTTTAGGGACGGCTTTTGCTATTACAGCTGGAGCCGGTACAGAAACCGCGCTTTTACTAGGTTTGCCGATTGCTACGTTGACATTGATATTGAAAAATATTTACTTAGGGCTTTTGATTCCAATTATGAACCATAAAGCAGACAATTATGCAGAAGAAGGAAATTATAAAGGAGTCGAGCATATGCACTTGCTTGCCGGTATCGGTCTTTCCTTGATGCTTGGTGTTGTGGTAATGGTTTCTTATATGGTGGGAAGCAATACGATCGGAAATCTATTAAATATGATTCCTGACTTCGTTCAAAAGGGGTTGTCAGTAGCTACAGGGTTGATTCCAGCTCTTGGTTTTGCGATGCTTGCTCGTTTGCTGATCAACAAACAAGTTGCACCATATTTTTTCTTAGGTTTTGCTATAGCTTCTTACTTAGAGATTCCTGTGACCGGAGTAGCTATTTTTGGTGCGATTTTAGCAGTTGTGGTAGTCAATATTATGAATGTCCGTCAACTACCACTTCAAACAACTGCAGGGGAGGTAGAAGAAGATGAAGAATTCTGAGATCAAAAACAGCAAAATAACGAAAAAAGAGCTAAATCACGTATTTTGGCGTTCTTTTCAAATGGAGTTTTCTTGGAATTATGAACGTCAGATGAATATGGCTTATGTTTATGCAATGATTCCGATTTTGAAAAAGTTATATCAGTCGAAAGAAGAAATGGCAGCAGCTTTGAAACGGCATCTAGAGTTTTTTAACACGACCCCACATATCGTTACACTGATTTTAGGAATCACGGCTGCAATGGAGGAAGAAAATAAGGATGATCCTGAATTTGATGTGACTGCGATCGATAGTATCAAAACATCTTTGATGGGACCTCTTGCAGGGTTAGGATATTCTTTCTTTTGGGGAACTTTGCGATTGATTGCCACAGGTGTGGGTACCTCTTTAGCCATGCAAGGAAATATTTTAGGCCCTATCTTGTTCATTTTGATTTTCAATATTCCGCACATTCTGTTTCGCTATCTAGCAACAGGTTGGGGATATCGCTTAGGAAAGGTTTTTTTGAAAAAGATCCAGGCAAACGGTATGATGGAAAGTTTGACATTAGGCGCGTCTATTATTGGACTGATGGTCGTTGGAGCAATGACTGCCACGATGATCACCATCAATATTCCTTTAAAAATCGGTTCAGGAGAAAATGCTGTGACTGTTCAAAGTATTTTTGATGATATCGTTCCAAATATCTTATGTCTTGGAGCATTTGGCATAGTGTTTTATCTATTGAAGAAAGAAGTGAAACCATTAACGATCTTGATCGGACTAGCTTTCTTTGGAATTTTTGGTTCGTGGATAGGGATTTTTTAAAAAAGGAGCAGAGAAAATGTTTACGATGCAAGATTATATCTATGAAGAAAAGGAAGTACTAAGTACGATCTTGAAAAAGAATGATTTTTCGACAAGAGAACATATGAAAAAAACAGTGAATTTACTGATCTTAGCAACGGGTTCATCTTATAACGCTTGTTTAGCAGCGAAGCCAGCATTGGAATCTTATGGTGATCTTACTGTCGATATTCAAGAACCTTTTTATTTTTTCCATTATGGAAAACTTTCTCCTTCAATCGATACTGTGATTGCTGTGTCACAAAGCGGGAAAAGTGCTTCTACTGTTGAAGCAGTAAAAATGATACAAAAACAAGGGTTACCTGTTGTTGCTATCACAAATGACGTGCAAAGTCCACTTGCTTTAGAAGCTGCACAAATTATTGATTTAGGTGCCGGGGTAGAATCAGTAGGCTTCGTTACAAAAGGCTATTCTGCGACTGTTTTACAGTTACTACTCTTAGGGATAGGAATTGGAATAAGTAAAAATAAAATCAGCAAAAAAATAGAACAAGACTACATGCAACAGTTGCGCAAAATAATCAACCATTTACCAGCGATTATTCAAAAAACGGAAGAATTTTTTGATGGATATCAAAGTTTATTTCGTTTAGCACAGCGTTTCGTCACCATTGGATATGGTCCAAACTGGGGAACAGCTAAAGAAGCAGAGACGAAATTGACTGAAACAATCCGCGTTCCGTCACAAGGATTTGAGTTAGAAGCTTATATGCACGGCCCATACCTGGAGGCAGATGCTTCGCATTTGCTATTCTTTATTGAAGGGGAAAGTGTAAATAAGGAACGTTCGCAAAAGTTGCAAAGATATATGAGTCGGTACGTTGGAGAGACTCTCACCATTACCACAAAAAAAGCAAGAAACGAGAAAACACTTGGATTAGCAATAGAATGTGATGAATATCTGTCTGTATTAGCGCTTGTCGTTCCGTTTCAACTATTCGCTTATAAAACCGCAGTAGCTAAAGGTATTGACTTGAACAAAAAGATTTTTGAAGACTTTGATACAGTCTTGAAAAGTAAATTATAAGAGGTGGAAATCATGCTGAAATTCAATGAAGAAGAACAAATCAAAGCAATAAAAGGCGCACTAGCTTTACGTCCGCAAGTAGAAGAAATCATCGATAAACTTTATGCGGAAAAATTTGACGCTGTCTATTATCTAGGAATCGGTGGAACGTATGCTTCCTCGATGCAAGCTGTCACTTATATGAATGGGAAAAGCAACTTGCCTGTCTTTGTACAGCATGCTGCAGAATATTACACTACTGGAAACAAAAGATTAACAAAAGATTCTATCGTTATTTTGTCCTCTGTTACCGGTACAACTCAAGAAGTAGTGAAAGCAGTAGAACAAATCAAGAAAGTAGGAGCGACACTGATTGGATTTATCGATAAAGCGAACAGTAAGTTGTCTCAGCTATGCGATTTTGTGGTCACTTATCCAGCTCCTGGAACAGAACAAATCAAATTTTTTATGGCAGCAGATCGATTAATGTATTTGAATGGAGAATTCGAAGCTTATTCAGAATACTATGAACAGCTCGAACGTTATTTACCAACAGGGTTAGTGGAAGCAAAGAAAAAAGCAGATGCATTTGGCTTATCATTTGCAGAAAAACATCGACGTGATAGTATGCATTATTTTATTGGAGCAGGGAATCAATGGGGAGCTGTTTATTCATATGCCATGTGTTACTGGGAAGAACAAAGCTGGCTTCCATCGAAATCTATCCATGCTGCCGAGTTTCTTCACGGGACGTTAGAGATCGTAGAAGAAACAACCCCAGTCACATTATTTTTAGGCGAAGATGAACAGAGAGTGTTATCTGAACGTGTGGCTAAACTTTTGCCAAAAATTTGCAGCAATTATACATTGATAGACACAAAAGACTATCCAGTAGAAGGTATCAGTGAAAAATATCGCGGACGTGTTTTGTCTTTCTTATTGATGCATGTAGTGACACAACGCATCGATGCTCATGTGGAGCAGTTGAACTGCCATCCATTAGAGATACGCCGCTACTATCGTCAGTTTGATTATTAGGATAGACTGGATAAAAAGAATATAAAAAATAAAGAGAGCAGCGATAACTGCTCCCTTTATTTTTTTAAAATATTGGCATCAATTACGTTATAAAACACATTTTTTGCATTATCTACAGTTCAACTTATAATCTGTTTAATGGGACATGTGGGTGCCAACCATTTTTTGTTATGCAATAGTACTATTTAGTTGTTGCATGGATCCGTAGTAAAAGTCCAAGTACAACGAGTTGCGCCAGTTTACATAGCGTTTTGTATCCAGAATGTTGACTAAAACAAAAGTTCCTATGTCAACCGTCAACAGAGACAATCTGTCCGTTGCAGGACCTGACAGATTTAGAAATGTTCAATCTGTCTCTTATGTATTTTAAATCAATACTCACTAGGAGAAGTTTCCTAACCTCCTAATAGTAATGCTGGTAGTAACATTGTCAAAACTGCTTCCTCTTAGGAACAAGCAAAGCATAACGAGTGTAAAAATAAAATGTAGACTATTGTAACATATCATTGATTATTTCAAGTAAAAACGATAAAAGAAGTAAACAAACACTTAAAAACAATGGAAATTAGTCCCAACTTTAAGAAATGTATACTATAATGGAAATTATCAATTATTTATTTGGAGGAATATCCATGAAACAAAAAATCGCAGTTCTTGGTCCTGGATCTTGGGGCACTGCTTTAGCACAAACATTGGCAGAAAACGGGCATGATGTCCGTATTTGGGGAAATGTACCTGAACAGATTGATGAAATCAATAAGTATCATACAAATCAGCATTTTTTACCTGATTTGACGATCCCAGAATCGATTATCGGATATAAAGAATTGGCAGAAGCAGTGGATAACGCAGATGCTATTTTATTTGTTGTTCCAACAAAAGCGATTCGTTCAGTCGCACAGGAACTTATTGGTAAAATGAATACTAAGCCAATCATTATACATGCAAGTAAAGGACTAGAACAAGATACGCATAAACGAATCTCAGAAGTTTTGGCTGAAGAAATTCCAGAAGAAAAAAGACAGGCAATTGTTGTATTATCTGGTCCTAGCCATGCTGAGGAAGTGGCAGTACATGATATCACAACAATTACAGCTGCAAGTATTGATCAAAAAGCAGCAGCCTATGTACAAAAACTGTTCATGAATGATTATTTCAGGATTTATACAAATAATGATGTGATTGGCGTAGAAACTGGTGCAGCACTGAAAAATATCATTGCAATTGGTGCCGGCGCTATCCATGGATTAGGATTCGGAGATGATGCAAAAGCAGCAATCATGACTCGAGGATTGGCAGAAATCAGCCGTCTTGGTGTCGCGATGGGTGCCAATCCTCTGACATTTATCGGTTTGAGTGGTGTGGGGGACTTGATCGTTACTTGTACAAGTGTTCATTCTCGCAATTGGCGTGCCGGTAACTTGTTAGGACAGGGACATAAGCTGGAAGAAGTTCTAGAAAACATGGGAATGGTCGTTGAGGGTGTGGCAACGACAAAAGCAGCAGTAGAGCTAGCTCAACAGCTAGGTGTTGAGATGCCAATTACTCAAACAATCTATAATGTTTTGTATAATGGAGAAGATATCAAAAAAGCAGCAAAAGAAATCATGTTACGTGACGGAAAAATGGAGAATGAATTTTCTCTTCGTTAAATAGATGATCAATAGTTAATCGTCGTTTAGGAGGAACAGCAAGTGAAGGTCAAAAAAGCAGTCATTCCTGCCGCTGGGCTAGGAACACGTTTTTTGCCGGCAACAAAAGCCATGGCAAAAGAAATGCTTCCAATCGTGGATAAACCAACGATCCAGTTTATTGTGGAAGAAGCATTGGATTCGGGAATCGAAGACATCTTGATCGTAACGGGAAAAGAAAAAAGACCCATTGAAGATCACTTTGATGCAAATATCGAATTGGAAAACAATTTGCGGGAAAAGGAAAAAACAGAATTACTCGCTTTAGTTGAAGAAACGACTCAAGTCAATCTTCACTTCATCCGTCAATCTCATCCAAGAGGACTGGGGGATGCCGTGCTTCAAGCAAAAGCATTTATAGGAAATGAACCGTTTGTCGTCATGCTGGGGGATGATTTGATGAAAGATGATATCCCATTGACTCAACAATTGATGATGGATTATGAAGAAACACAAGCTTCCGCTGTTGCCGTCATGCGTGTACCAGAAAATGAAACATCTAAATACGGAATTATTGATCCTAAAACAGATAGCGAAAAGGGTCGTTGCAGAGTAAAAGGGTTTGTAGAAAAACCTGAAATGGGAAAAGCACCAAGTAATTTAGCCATTATCGGACGTTATCTACTGACTCCTAAAATATTTGAGATATTAGAAACTCAAGAACCAGGAGCAGGAAACGAGATACAGCTAACGGATGCACTTCAGACTCTTAACCAGACAGAGGCGGTCTATGCGAGAGAGTTTAAAGGAAAAAGATACGACGTAGGCGATAAGTTAGGATATATGAAGACAAATATTGAATATGGACTTCAACATTCGGAAATTGGGACTTCATTAAGTGCATATATTATCCAGTTGAGTAAAAAGCTAAGAACAGAAAGTTAACTGGAAATAAGTGGCCTGCTGAGAATGAAAGGCTATTTGTTATTAAAGCGGCAGCTTGTGCGTCATTTGCGCAACTGTCGTTTTAGTTTTTTGACTCTAGATCAGTTGAGTCGTGGAAAACGAAAGATAGAAAAAGACTTTCGTGAATAGATTCAGAAAATATTCTGCTAATGGTTTAATTTTTTTTTAAGTTGTATAAAAGAAAATGATTACATAAGAGAAATGAAAGCCAAGCCAGAAGATTCATAGTAGAATAAAAAGGCGAATTTTTTAATTATAAAAAAAGGTGTGTGTTCACTATGGGAAAATTAGTCGCTGTTGCACAGTCGCTGCTTGATATACTCAAGTGGCTGATGGAAGGAAGCAATTGGATATTTGTGTTGCCACTATTGCTTATTAGTCTATTTATCATGTTTCGCATGGTCAGAAAAAAAGAAACGTTTCTGATTTTTATCTGGTATGCAGCATCCGTTGGGGTTGCTACCTTGATGGTTGAATTGGCGTTAGGTAGTTGGGAAGCTTGCGTATTTGCTTTATTTTTTGCTGTACTGTATCTAATCATTTATATCCCATATATGAAAAGAAAGTCTCGGATAGGCAGAAAAGGTAGACATACAACTACTTTTTCTAGTACAGATTCTCTCGAACAAAGTAGAAGAACGAGAAGAAGACGGTAATATTTAGTAGGTATACGCAAAAAAAGATAAAATAATGGATAAACTATTGAGATGAGAGATTTATTTAATTGGTGGAAAAAAGCTTTTTTCACTTATATAAAAGAATCTTTTTTAAAGGAATGCTTGTTGTATCGGGATAAGCCATTCCTTTTTTTATGTTATTTATATATATATAAATCATACCAATGTTTTTTTGTATTTTCGTGCTTGCACTTGGATAAGAGATTACTTACAATAAATTCAGATAGAAACAGCTGAATAAAAAAAGGCTCCCTGACCCTTAGTTGGCGCTAAGAATCAGGGAATGACCAGTCACACACATACACCCTGACCGATCATTTTGCCATAGTCAATGCAGTGCATCGACCTAATTTATTGTACCTAATCTAGGGTGAAAATTCTACCCCTATGTAGATATTTTCCATGGTCTGCACGTTGTTTTATTTGCTATGTCAAGGTATTGGGCGTATTCGTTCAATGCCTTTTTTGTGTTTGAAACAGCAAAGACCACATGTGTTACTGTCTAACTACTGTTTTTTTATGTACTTCCTTAGATTAGGCAGCTGTTTCTATTCATGTCAAGTATAGCTAGGCGGGAGAGATAAATGAGTTTATGTTATTTTGACTATTATCACCAATTGGAAGAGAAATTAAGGATAGAAGAGCCGCTGATGCTTCAAGCTGGCACTTGGATCGCGAAACAAATTAATCAAGGTGGTAGATTGCAGATATATGCTAGCCGCACACTAAGTGGTGTAGCATTTGAATTTTGGGATCAAACCCCGGATCTTGTACCAAGTATATTGATTGAAAATCCAGCCGGAGGTGTCTATGAAACGCTAGAAGGTGCAGGACAGGCAATTATTGATCAGCTTTCTGTCAAATCAGAAGACATTTTTCTTCTTCTTTCGAATGAAGGAAGAAACCCGGCAATCATCGAACTAGCTCAGTGGATCAAAGAAAATGGTCATCCATTAATCATTGTTACTGGATTTGATTTGTCACGAAGTATCAAATCGCAACATAGCAGTGGTTTGCGATTATTTGAATTTGCTGATTTGGTTTTGGACAACCACGCCAATTTACATGATGCAGTCTTGACTTTGCCAAATCTAGATCCAGCGATCTGCGGAACAGCCTCTCTTGCAACGATCTTTTTGCTGCAGCAAGTTTTGTATTTTACAGCAAAACAGCTAGTCCAGGACACAAGTGGAAAATAGTTATCCACATGTTGACAAAGTTCCTTAAAAAAATAATGTTCCACATAAAAATGGAGCGTTTGAAAAAAAGAAAACGATTATTAATGAGGATTAACAACGACTACTTTTTTTGTTTTAGTTATTTTAAGATGGATCATCTTTGATTTTAAGCTTGTTTTGTTTAAAGTTTGTTATTTTTATAAGTTGTTTCACAGTTATGAGAAATGAGTTATAAGAATATGTAGTGTCAGAAAAATAAAAAGTAGTGGAAAAAGAGACAAGAAAGAATTCATATGGATTCTTTCTTGTCTCTTAATACACGTTGATGAAAGAGTCTTCCCCAAAACTCTTTACAAAGTAATTATAGTACATTTGTTATCATTATTGCAATGAAGTTTACCTGATATAACAAAATTGTCCAACAGGATACCTTTTTCTAATAGAAATAAAATACACAAAAATTGAAGGATAGATAATGGATATTTATAAGTGTTTATTATTTTTTTTGCAATGAAATTCAATTTTTCAATGATTGTAAAATGAAAAAAACAGGACGAGATTTTCTCTAATCTAAAAATAAAAAAAGAATTTTAAGGAAAAACAGAGAAATAAAATACTTAATATAAATGGAAAGAGAAAAAAATAATCATACATAGGAGAAAAAAAGCAAAATAGAAAAAAGTGATTTTCTAATAAATTATTCATGTGGAAATGTCATTTTTACTGTATAATTCATTTGATTATCCATTTTTTATTCATCAAAATTACTGAAAAAAGAAAGGAAGAAATAAATTTGAAGAAAACAAATTCTTCAGGAAAACCGAAACGCGACTTCACTAAATTATCGACACCCCATACGTATGTCATTATTTTTGGTGTAGTCATCTTTGCATGGATACTGACTTTTGTCGTTCCAGCAGGAAAGTTCAGCACGCAAGATATTGAATACAAAGATGCAAATGGCGAAACAAGTACTCGTACTGTTTTACGTCAAGATTCCTTCCGTTATGCTTACGAGCTGGATAAGTCGTATGTGTTTGATCAATTAGAAGAACTGCAAGATCATCCAGCAGAACGTGAAAAACTGGATGTTCCGGAAAAAGGATTGGAAAAAGTCATTGCTGACGGAGAAAAAAATCTTACGCAGGAAAAACTAGATGAAATCTCCTTGACAGATGATGTGCTTTACGATCAGTACGGCGAAAATATCTATGATACTTCTAAAAAATTGCATAAAACAGCCAAAATATGGGGAACAGATGATTTTGGCGGCTTTGGTTTCTTAAATTTTGTTTTTGAAGGACTAGTATCTGGAGATAAGTATGGATCTGCTGTAGGGATCGCTGCATTGATCCTTGTTGTTGGAGGTGCTTTTGGTATTATTATGCGTACCGGAGCGATCGACGCAGGTATCTATGCGTTTATCAGTAAAACTAAGGGACTGGAGCGTTTAGCTTTACCGCTATTATTCTTTGCTTTTTCATTCGGTGGCGCTACATTCGGGATGGCAGAAGAGGTAATTCCATTCTCAATGGTGATGGTTCCATTTGTCATTGCGTTAGGATATGACTCGATCGTAGCAGTAACCGTGACTTATGTCGCATCTCAAGTCGGAAATGCGACCTCTTGGATGAGCCCGTTTAGCGTAGCGGTGGCTCAAGGGATTGCTGGAATCCCCGTGTTGTCTGGTGCGACATTCCGATTGATTATGTGGGTAGTTGTTACTGCATTAGCCGCTGGTTATATGATGATATATGCAGAAAAAATCCGTAAAAAACCAGAAAGTTCGTTGACTTACAAATCAGATGATTATTTCCGTTCTCATATCAAAAAGACATCTGATGAAAATAAAAAATTCATGCTTGGGCATAAATTGATCTTATTAGAGATGTTAGTTGTCCTTGTCTGGATCGTTTGGGGCGTGACTCAAAAAGGCTATTACATTCCAGAAATCGCTTCTCAATTCTTTGTGATGGGATTAGTTGCTGGAATCATTGCTGTTCTTTTCAAATTAGATGGAATGAAAGTCAATGACATCGCTTCTTCTTTCCAATCTGGTGCAGCTGATTTAGCTGGTACAGCAATCGTAGTAGGTATGGCCAAAGGGATTCTTCTTGTCTTGGGAGGATCTGATGCATCTGTTCCTTCAGCTTTGAATACGATTTTGCATGGGATCGGGACGGCGTTGACCGGTGTTCCAGCTGTCATTGGTGCTTGGGCGATGTACATCTTCCAAAGTTTGTTCAACTTGGTTGTTACATCAAATTCAGGACAAGCAGCTTTGACTATGCCAATCATGGCTCCACTGGCAGATTTAGTAGGTGTATCCAGACAAGTAGCAGTTCTTGCTTATCAGCTTGGTTCAGGTTTTATGGACGCTTTTACACCCGTATCAGCCAGCTTGATTGGTGTGCTAGGTGTTGCACGGATCGAATGGGCAAAATGGGCAAGATTCCAAATCAAGATGCAAGGATTCCTGTTTGTTTTAGGAACTATTTTCATCATGATTGCCATTGCAATAGGTCTGCAGTAGTACTGGAGACCTGTAAATAAAAAAGTAATCCAAACAGTAGATAAGGACTCCAAGAACCGTCATTTTACGGTAAAATCAAAGGAGTAAAGATTCTATCGTTTGGATTATTTTTTAAGATCCTATCATCAGTTATACTTAAAGAAAGAGGAAAAATGTATGAAAATCATTCGACAAATTGAAGTGTTTGCACCAGATTACTTAGGAAAAATGGATGTACTGATTGCCGGTGGGAAGATTTTGGCTGTAGAAGAACAGCTAGAAGGCGGCTACGAAGGAGTGGAAGTAGAAGAACTTTCAGGTGAGGGAAAAGTACTAACCCCGGGTTTCATTGACTGTCATTTCCATATTTTAGGTGGAGGAGGAGAAGGCGGTTATCAAAATCGAACGCCAGAAGTCACATTGAGCCAATTGACTACAGCTGGTGTAACGACAGTTGTCGGTTGTTTGGGAACAGACGGAGAAGGTAGAGATATGACTGCGTTGATCAGCAAAGCGAAAGGTCTGGAAGCAGAAGGAATCTCCACTTATGTATACGAAGGTTCGTACCGATTGCCGGTAAAAACAGTAACAGATTCTATCATCAAAGACTTTTTGACAATTGATAAAATTATCGGAATCGGAGAAATCGCAGTATCCGATCACCGTTCTTCTCAGCCAAGTTTTGAAGAGTTCGCTCGTGCAGTAGCAGATGCTCGTGTAGGAGGCATGTTATCCGGAAAAGCTGGGATCATCAATGTCCACTTAGGCGGAGGAAAAAGAAAGCTAGAGCTATTGACACGAATCGTAGAAGAAACAGAAATTCCGATCACACAATTTTTGCCTACTCATGCAAATCGCACACCAGAATTATTTGAAGCTTGCGTGGCATTTGCCAAACGTGGTGGCACGATTGACTTCACTGCTAGCGAAGATCCTGATTTTTGGGAGAAGACAGATGGTGAAGTTCGCTTCAGCAAAGCACTGAAACGATTGATCGAGGAAGATGTTTCTTTAGATAATTTCACGATGACCTCAGATGGACAAGGAAGCTTGCCTTATTTTGATGAAAACAATCATTTCCTAGGGTTAGGAGTAGGAAGTGCCAAGGCATTGCTAGTAGGGATCAAAGAAGCTGTGCAAAAAGAAAGTATCCCTTTGGAAATCGCCTTACGAGCTATAACCAGTAATCCAGCACGTATATTGAAATTGGATAAAAAAGGAAAAATCGAAATTGGTGCTGATGCAGATCTGTGTATCTTGGATAAAGAAACGCTTGATATTGATACAGTTATCGCTAAAGGAGAAATAATGGTCCAAGAAAAAGAAGTCAAAGTATGGGGGACTTTCGAAAAAAGTTTTTAATCAACAGCTCTAACTATCTTTTTTAGAAAACGAGCGTTCTGTTTGTCTGTATCTGTTGTTGATGTTACCCTGAAGGTAGATCAATAAACAAACTAAGAGGAGGAAGCACAATGGCAGATTTAAAAGGACGTTCTAAAGATATGAGAGATAAAGTAGTCGGTGAAGGAAAAGAAGCATACGGCAAAGCAACAGACGACAAGAGCAAAGAAACAGAAGGGAAAGCACAATCACTAGGTGCTGACATCAAAGAAAAAGCTCGAAATTTAGGCGACGAAGTCAAAGACAAGTTTTCTCGAAAAGACGAAAAAAAATAAAAACCACTTATTACTAATTGAATCAAGCAAATAAAAAATCCGAACCATATCTGTCTCGCAGATATGGTTCGGATTTTTTATTTGATCATTATCCTGTTTTTTAAACTTCGATTTTTTGAAATTTTTTATTTTTTAGTTCAAAGACTTCATCACAGCTTTTTGCTACTTCAATCTCATGAGTCACGATGATAATACAGCGATTTTGTTCATGGGCGATTTCTTGGAAAAGTTTGACGATATCTTGTGAAGTTGTTTCATCTAGATTTCCAGTAGGCTCATCCGCTACGATTAGTTGATGTTCACAGCAGATAGCACGAACGATAGCGACTCGCTGCTGCTGACCTCCCGAAAGTTTGGTCACCTGTTTTTTTGCTAATATTTCATCAATTCCTACACGAGCCAGTCGATCTAAAGCAACTTGTCGATAATTCTCTTGCTTGGTCTTAGTGATTTCCATTGCTGCTATGACGTTGTCTAGAGCCGATAAATAAGGAAGCAAGTTGTAAGCTTGGAAAATAATCGAGACATCATTTTTACGATAACTTCTTAACCCGATTTTGTTCAGTGAACGATCTTGATAGTATACCTTTCCTTCTTTTGGTGCATCTAGTCCAGAAATAAGCGAAAGAAAAGTCGTTTTTCCAGAACCACTTGCTCCTAAAATAGCGTACATTTTTCCAGCTTCGAAATTCAGTTCTACATCTTTATAAAGCGCATCTTGCGGATCTTGATACCAAAATCCCAATTGTTCTGTCCGTAACATCAAATTCCTCCTTTAGTTTAATAGGATTTTTCTTGGGTTTAATCTTAATATCCCTATAGAAGCTAAAAAGACAGAAAACAGACTGATTCCAAATGCTACTCCGGCTAATAGTCCCAATTGTGCAGGTTTGACATTGATTTCCAATTCGCTGACTTGATCAGAAACAGCAAATGGATTATTCGTGGTTCCTTGTTGACCATCGCGTTGACCGCCTTGTTCTTGTCTGTTACCTGGCATTTGTCCACCGCCAGGAGCTTGCTGGTTTTGTGTCGTGGTTTCTGTCTGTTGGTCAAGTAGCTGCTGTCCCACGGCATTCGCGACGACGTTTCCGCTAAGCGAAGCAACTCCTAATGCAAGAATCATACAAATAGCCACTTCGGTAAACAATTGGAGAATGATTTTACTTCTGGATTCTCCTAAAGATAGCAAGACGCCTAACTCATGCCGACGCTCCCGAATGGTAATCATAATGATCAGAGTAAGTATGATAATACCGGCTACAGCCACTAGTAAAACAACATTTTTAGAAAAACTTGCCACGTTGTTTAAAGGTTCCAACATTGACTGATACATGGAATCATTTGATTGTAAGCTAAATGTATCTGTGTCGATCAGCTTCTCAGCTTCTTTGAGAAACTCATCCATTTTATCTGGATCAGATAGAGTGTAAATAGCAGAATCTATCGTGTTATCGTCAGATGTCCCATTTAGTTCATTTGCAAAAGTGTAAGAAGTGTAAAGTGTATTCGGCGGATTCATGAAGTTGAATTTCATACCCATACTGCCGCTTGTTTCGCTGGATTCATAAATTCCTTTGATCGTCATTTCATAAGTGGTATCTTCATCTTCAGTACTCGTGATTGTGAAAGTATCTCCGACTGCCAGGTCATTTGTTTCTGCTAGAGTAGAATCAATGACTACATTGTTTGTGCCTTTGTCGCTGTCATCTATTCCTTCACCATCCGTGATTTTTGCTGTTCCATCAGAAAAATTACTATTTTGTGCAGTTGCTGACACACCACTGATTTGAAAGTCTGCTTGAGTCATTTGCGGATTCCCGCCCATTCCTCCAGCAGGTTCACCGCCTGCATCAGTAGTTTCTGAACTGTCTTCACTTGAATCAGAACTAGTGATGGCAGTTATTCCATCTTTTGCCATAGCTGAGGCGGAACTTTCAAAGGAATAACTCTTTACATTATCTAATTCAGCTATTTTTTCCGCGTCCGTTAAGGAAACTGGTGTAAGAGAAAAACTGCCTGGATCTGGACGTTCTTCAGTGGTAGAACCGCTTGAAGAAGTTTGTTCCTGTTTTTTAAATGAAGCTTCTCGATTGGCACTTAAAGTCACTGTTGCTCCAACTTCTTTTTGTGCTTGATTCGCTGCTTCTTCTGCAGCGCTTCGAATCGTGAGGCCAGCTAGCACAAAAATAAGAATGGCTGTGAACACGGCAAACAATAACAATGAACGTCCCCATTTTACTTTTGTACTTTTCCATGCACGTTTCATAAAATTCATATTTTGCATCCCTCCTAGTAGATGCATTTGATAATAGACAACCTATCTTAAAGCTAGCTTAAATCTTATGCTGTTTGCACACCATCAACATGAGGTTCTGTATATATAAAAAGTCACTATAGTTATTGCAAAAAATGTGGTAAAATGAAAAAAGTATGTTTCAAACCGACGAAGAAGAAATGAAAGAGGAATAGCAAAAGAAATCCTAGATGCTACAGAGGGATTTTTACGTGCATAGTTGTTCTAACAATTGCTGATACTAGCGATTTAGTTTATTTGTTGTATAATAATGGGGAACAGCTGAATACTTATATAAGTATTCTGGCTATAGCGTTTCGCAAAAGATCCATTTTGTTAATGAAGTATATCCAAAATAAAATGCCCATCCAACTGTCAGAACGCGGATGTGCTGGTAATTTTCCTGCTGATTCTCCATAAGTTGAGAAATAGTGATTTTGCATATGCTTCATTGGAATGGCTCATATATTTAGATAAAGAAGAAAATCGACATCTTTAAACTTGGATGTCATAAGAAGAGGTGAAGTTTGTGAGTACCATTAAAATTATCCCATTAGGCGGCGTTCGTGAAAATGGAAAAAACATGTATGTCGCAGAAGTGGGCGAGGATATTTTTATTTTAGATTGTGGGCTAAAATATCCTGAAAATGAGTTGTTGGGGATCGACGTCGTAATCCCTGATTTTACGTATTTAGAAGAAAACATTGATCGTGTAGCTGGTGTCTTTTTAACACATGGACATGCAGATGCGATCGGGGCACTTCCTTACTTGTTGTCAAAAATTTCTGTACCAGTATTCGGGACAGAGTTGACGATCGAGTTAGCAAAATTGAATGTCAGTCGTAATGAAGCAGCCAAAGGATTTAAGGATTTCCATGTGGTAGATGAGCATACAGAAATAGACTTTGGTGAAACAGTAGTGAGCTTTTTCCGTACCACTCATACGATACCAGATTCAGTGGGGATCAATCTGAAAACAAAAGAAGGTAGTATCGTTTATACGGGAGATTTTAAATTTGACCAAACGGCTATCCCAATGTATCAAACAGATTATGCACGATTGGCGGAAATCGGCAAAGAAGGAGTCTTAGCCTTACTAAGTGAATCGGCAAATGCAGAAAATCCTCAGCCTGTAGCTTCTGAAGCCCAAATAGCAGATGAAGTATTTGATACGATCAAATATTGGGAAGGGCGTATCATCGTCGCTTGTGTAGCAAGTAATTTGCAACGAGTGCAACAAGTATTGGATGCAGCAGAAAAAGCACAACGAAAAGTTGTCTTGACTGGTCAAGATTTCGAACGAATTATTCGCACAGCGATGCGTTTAGAAAAACTTCAATTACCAAGTGAAGATCTGCTTGTTACGTTGAAAGACATGAAAAACTATGATCCAGAAGAACTGATCATTTTAGAAACTGGCCGAATGGGTGAACCCATCAAGTCTCTGCAAAAAATGGCAAACGGTACACACCGTAATGTCAAGATTGAAGAAGGAGATTTGGTTTATATCACTACTACGCCAAGCATCGCGATGGAAACCATCGTGGCGAAAACGGAAGATATCATTTATCGAGCTGGTGGAACAGTGAAGTTGATCTCTGAGAATATGCGCGTTTCTGGCCATGCCAATCCTAATGACTTGCAATTAATGATCAATTTGATGAAACCAACATATTTTGTGCCAGTTCAAGGAGAGTATCGTGAATTAGCTGCTCATGCAGATTTGGCTCATGCAGTAGGGATGCCATACAAAAATATCTATATTACTGGACGCGGAGACGTGCTGGAATATAAGAACAAGCGTATGAGTGTTGCAGGAACTACAAGTGCAGAAAATGTAATGATTGATGGATTAGGCATAGGTGATATCGGAAACATTGTTTTACGTGATCGAAAAATCTTGTCAGAAGACGGGATTTTCGTAGCGGTTGTCACTATCAGTCGGCGAGAAAAGAAAATCATTTCAAAACCTCAAATTACTTCACGGGGATTCGTTTACGTAAAAGCTAGCCGTGATCTGATGAAAGAAAGCAGCAATATGATTGAAACAATCGTTGAGAAACATTTAGAAAGCAATGATTTTGAGTGGAGCAAATTAAAGCAAGACATCCGAGATCAATTAGGCCGTTACTTATTTGAACAAACAAAACGCCGCCCAGTGATCTTGCCAGTCATTATGGAAGCTACTCAACGTCGAAATAAAAAATAAACAAAAAGAGTAAGATGAACCTCTCTATAGAGTGCTCGTCTTGCTCTTTTTTTGCGAAAAACAAATAATTTTTGAATACAGCATCCCTCGCTTTATAATAAACGATAGAATAAAGGGAGTGAATCAATGATGAGTCAAACAAAAGTCGAACGTTATTTAGAAGAACAAAAGATCAGCTATCAACCACTTGATTTTAGTCATGTGGTAGAAGAATCTTTCACAGAAGAACTACAAAAAAGAGGGATTGATCCAGCTTTGATATGTAAAACTCTCGTAGTGAAAGGAAACAAAACTGGGGTGATCATCGCATTGATTCCTTTGAACGATCACTTAGATTACAAAAAAACGAGACAAGTGACGAAAGATCGTAAAGTTGGTTTTCCTGGAATGGATTTTGTATTAATGCATACAGGATATCCCCACGGAGCAAACACCCCTATTGGAATAAAACTCGCACATCCTGATTATTGTTTTTTAGCAGACAGTTCTTTAAAAGAAAAAGAAGAAGTAATTGTGTCAAGCGGTGAAATCGGGAGAAGCCTTCGGATAAAAGTAGCCGATTTAGAAAAGATCGTCCATCCTATTTACGCTGATTTAATTAGTTAAGGGACGAGAAGAGAAGCTAAGCAGAGCAGAGACCTCAAACTTGAGATTATATCTGCTTGGTACTTGGTGCATCCTGTATTATCTGTTACAATTGCTTTGTACATACTGTACTATCAATCCAATGAAAATATATTTAGCAGCTATGTTTTTTCATTGATGTGCAAGTGATGAAATCGTTTTTAATAAAAAAGATACAGAGAAAACGCGAGGTGTAAAATATGAAAATTACGTATCATGGACATTCCTGTTTAACAATTGAAATGGAAAATGGCCAACGCGTGATGATTGACCCGTTTATTACAGGAAATCCATTGACAGACTTAACTGCAGAAGAAGTAAAGACAGATTGGTTGCTGATTACTCATGGTCATAGTGACCACATAGGAGATATGATTCCTATTGCAAAAGAAAATCAAGCCACAATTATCAGTATTGTTGAGATTGCTGATTATGCGAACAGCAGAGGAGTAGATTCATTCGGTATGAATATCGGTGGAAAACATGCGTTTCCATTCGGCGTGGTAAAATTCGTACATGCACAGCATAGTTCAAGCTATGAAGTAGACGGTATCGTTCAGTATATGGGCGAGCCTAGCGGAATTATTATTCAAGCAGAAGGAAAAACGATTTATCATGCAGGGGATACTGCTTATTTCAGTGATCTAGGATTGCTTGCAGAAGAATTCGATATTGATGTCGCTTTCTTGCCGATTGGCGATAACTATACGATGGGGCCAGAAGATGCAGCAAAGGCTGCGCAAACAATTCGTGCCAAGAAAGTAGTTCCAATCCATTACAATACTTTCCCTGTCATTGAACAAGATCCCGAATCTTTTGTAGAGTTACTGGAAGATAGTGAAGGAAAAATAATGAGCGTCTCGGAAACGCTGGAAGTGTAGGCAGAAAATGGCGACAAAACATGATTTGATTTTAGAATATATTGAAAGTTTACCTGTTGGCAATCGAATTTCTGTAAGAAGCATCGCAAAAGAATTGAATGTCAGTGAAGGAACAGCGTACCGTGCAATCAAAGATGCAGAAAATGTCGGACTAGTTTCAACAATTCAACGAGTAGGGACCATCCGTATCGAACGCAAATTAAAAAAACATATTGAACGTTTGACATTTGGCGAGGTCGTCAGGATCATTGAAGGGGACGTTTTAGGCGGGGCGGCAGGATTAGACAAGGTCTTGAATAAATTCGTCATCGGCGCGATGACTAAACATGCCATGGAACGCTATATTACGCCAGGATCACTAATGATCGTCGGCAACCGGGCGGAAGTCCAAAAATTAGCATTGGAAGATGGCGCCGCAGTATTGATCACAGGAGGATTCAATACGACTGCTGAGATTGCAAAGCTAGCTGATGATCTTGAAATGCCGATCTTACGCACCTCTTATGATACATTTACAGTCGCAACCATGATCAACCGAGCGTTAAGCGACCAATTGATCAAAAAAGATATCATGCTTGTCAGTGATATCTATATGCCAGCTGAAAAGACTCATTATTTGCAGCAGACAGATACGATTTCTGATTATCAGCGTTTGTCAGAAGAAACGCAGCATTCGCGTTTTCCAGTCGTCAACCGCCATCATCGTTTGATGGGGATTGTTACGGCAAAAGATGTTTTAGGGAAATCGCCAAACCAGATCATCGATCGGGTGATGACGAAAGAACCAATCAGTGTAAAGAAAACAATGAGTATTGCCTCTGTTAGCCATCAAATGATCTGGGATGGGCTAGAAGTCATGCCGGTCGTTTCCGATGACTTGACATTGGAAGGCTTGATTACCCGGCAAGATGTAATGAAAGCGATGCAGCTTGTCCAGCGACAACCGCAGATTGCAGATACGATTTCGGATCAGATATCTGGAAATATCCATACGATTGATACTGACCGTGAAGGAAATCGTTTGGAAAACCCTAAGTTCAAATTCGTAGTAGCACCACAAATGGTCAATGGCGTTGGAACCATTTCTTTTGGCGTACTTAGCGAAATCATTTCTGATGTCGCACAAAAAACAATGGTGATGAACCAAAAACGAAATATCTTGATTGAACAAGTGAACCTACATTATTTGCGGCTGATCCAATTGGAAAGCGAATTAGACATTCGTCCACGTGTATTGGAAATCGGCAGACGTTCCGCTAAACTGGATATCGAAGTGTTTATTGAAAACACCATCGTTTCCAAAGCAATCGTTGTTTGTCAAGTAATGGAACGTTCTTAGAAAGCAGGAGTGAAATGACAGTACAGCAAGAAATAGTAGATACAATAAAAAAATACGATAAAATCATTATCCACAGGCATTTGCGCCCTGATCCTGATGCATTAGGATCACAAGTAGGATTAGCCGAACTATTACGGGAAAGTTTCCCAGAAAAAGAAATACGTCAAGTAGGTGAAACGATTGAAGGGCTTCGCTTTTTAGCAGAAATGCAAGAAGTTGAAGATGTCTTCTACCAAGGAGCGCTAGTCATCGTGACTGATACAGCTAATTCACCCAGAATCAGTGATCAAAGATATCAGTTGGCAGAAAAACTGATCAAAATCGACCATCATCCCAATGATGACCCTTATGGAGATCTTGTGTGGGTAAATACAAAAGCAAGTAGCTGTAGTGAGATGATTGCAGAATTTGCTTTGATGTTTCCTGAATCTTTAAAGATGAACGTTAAGGCTGCACGGTTACTTTATGCAGGAATCGTCGGAGATACAGGGCGCTTTTTGTATCCCTCCACGACGTCCCGTACATTAGAGATTGCTTCGATATTGAGAAATTATCCATTTGATGCAAGTGCTTTGAACAGAGAGATTGAACAAATGCCGATGAAAGTCGCTAAACTTTCCGGTTATCTTTATCAAAATATCCAGGTGGATGAAAATGGTGCAGGAAGAATAATCCTTCCGCAAGAAATTCTTGATAAATATGGAATCGATGATTCAGAGACAGCTTCGATCGTTTCACTTCCTGGAGTGATTGACGAAGTGCTGGCTTGGGGGATTTTTGTTCAGCAGCCTTCAGGGTATTACCGCGTACGTTTACGTTCTAAGGGGCCGATCATCAATGAATTGGCTAAACGCCATCATGGAGGAGGCCATCCATTAGCAAGTGGTGCGAATGCAAAAGATTTAGCAGAAGTAGAGGAAATCTATAAAGAGATCCAAGATATATGCCAATCGTATAAGAGCAGAAAAACAGAATGATACTTCGTTCGAAAACGTGCCTTTTGTAGTAAAAATCACAAATGTATCTTTTCAAGATCTTCTTTTTCCGTTACAATAGTGCTCACTAAAGATTTTAAAGGAGAAAGAAGATGACATTACCAAATTGCCCAGAATGTGGCTCAGAGTACACATATGAAGATCGAGGCTTGTTGATTTGCCCAGAATGCGGGAACGAATGGAACAAAGAAGAACAAGAAACTGTCATAGAAGACGGATTAGTGGTATTAGATGCAAATGGAAACCGTCTGTTAGAGGGCGATAGCGTGACAGTGATTAAAGACTTGAAAGTAAAAGGTGCGTCAGGTGCCATTAAACAAGGAACAAAAGTCAAGAACATCCGTTTAGTAGAAGGCGATCATAATATCGATTGCAAGGTAGAAGGATTTGGACCGATGAAACTGAAATCGGAATTTGTGAAAAAGAATTAAAGAATATTCAAGGTCTTTTCACATTCTTTTCCTACTACTAATGATAAAATAAAGTAAACGAAAAGGAGTGAAACGAAAATGTATGGTTATGGAATGTATGGTTTTTTAGATCCGACATTTCTTTTGGTCATTCTTGGATTAGTTATTTCCGGAATTGCGTCAGCGTACGTCAATAGTACTTTCCGAAAATACGATCAAGTGAGAAGCAAAAACAATGTGACTGGTACACAAGCAGCACAATATATATTACAAAGTCAACAGATAAATAATGTCGGTGTTCAACAAATTGCCGGAGATCTCACAGATAACTACAATTCAGGTAATAAGATGTTGAGTTTGTCTCAAGCAACTGCACAGTCTACTTCAGTTGCTGCGATAGGTGTAGCAGCTCATGAATGCGGACATGCGGTACAAGATGCTTCGGGTTATGTCCCATTGAAGATTCGTGCAGCACTTGTTCCAGCAGCTAACTTTGGTTCGATGATTTCGTTCCCCTTGATTATGGTAGGTGTATTGCTTAGCTGGAACTCTACGTTAATCAATATCGGGATTTTCGCTTTTTCTTTAGCATTACTTTTCCAATTGGTGACATTACCAGTCGAATTTAACGCGTCTCGGCGAGCAATCCAAATTTTGAGTGAAGGCGGACTACTGACGGAAGAAGAAGTACCGATGGCAAGACACGTATTATTTGCAGCAGCACTGACTTATGTTGCAGCAGCGCTTTCGACATTCCTGCAGCTGTTGCGCTTGATCTTATTGTTCGGCGGCAACCGAAGAGATTAAAATAAAGAAGTTGTGAAATCAGCGCTTTGATCTGAGCTAATACCGAGAGTTAGCTGATTGAATACCATTTATTTGGAATAAGAGGATGTGACAAGAATTTTGTCACATCCTCTTTGTTTTGTTCTCATAACCTTTTTTCATATACAGTTCATGAACCGCTTTTATTAACTCGCCAAATAACACTGTATTGTGCGTTGTATCCAGATAGAAAGTCTCCGTTTCATCTGAAATTTTCTCATGCTGATCTGTAATGATCAAATCAGCATGTTCTGAATATGCGGTAATTTTAACAGCATCTTTGCGAAATAACTGCTGCAAATGGCTTTGAAGATGATAATTTCCTGTAAACTGTTTGGTTATCTGCAAATGGATGAGTAACTGCTCTTTCGTTTCTGTTTGTAGTAAGTGTTGGATCAATTGACTAAGGTATTGACTGATTTGGTTTCTTTCCCCATTTTTTGAAAAAATTGTATCGATTTTTTCTCTTAATTTCTTTTCCTGTATAAAAGAACTAGAATGATTGGACGTGGCTTCTGGAAAGCAAAGTGTAGAAAAACTACTGCTGGATTCACCCAACAGTTCGAAAAAAACAACTGCCAACACAAGAAAATAAAAATAAATTGGTATTTTATTTTCTAAATGGTTGAGAGGAAACTGTTGAGTTAAGTAAGTCATCAATTGACCGACTTGTCGACAAATAAGGTTTTTGCTTGTGGAAAATAAAAAACCAATCTCCTGTTTTTGTCGAAAAGAGATTTGATTTGGAAAAAAACAATAGAAAAAATAATTAAAGTAGGCTCTCTCTGTTTCTGTCTCTTCACAAGGGCGACTCACTGAAAAAGAAGTAAAGTATTCTGAATAATCATGTGTATGCTGCAATAAGTCCATCAATTCAGTGATTTCAGAAGAAGTTTTTGGAAAATATGCCTGTTGTTTGTTTCGTAATATGAATAAAGTTAACAGCAAGTAGATATTTTTTTCTTGTTTTGAAATTTTTTCTATTTGCTCATCTGTACTGTTCATTTTTAGTGCATTTAATTCAAGTGAGGAAAATGGCCAATCGTTACCTCCAAATGTATCTGAAAGAAAAAAGTAAAGATAGAGACGGATAGATAACTCATTTCCTTCAAGAGTACAGCAATTTTTTACAGATAGGATCCGTAAATGGAATTTTTTTAAGGAATGATTGAGCTGTTTTGTCAGTTTTTCGAGATAGGAGGGCGATATATAAAGTTGTTCAAGTAAATATTTTTTTGGTACAGCAGTTTGTGGATAATTGATTAGTAACATCAAATAGTTAAAACGATTGGATTCTTTTAGGTAGCATAATTTTAACTTAGAAAAAACAGCTAACTTTTTAGTTTGATCGGTTTCTTTGGTTTGGATCTCTCCTTTATGATTAGAATAAATAAATTCATCAATCAATAAAAATTGCTTGAGTGATACATTTATTTTTCGGATCAGTTCTTTGATTGTCCGTTTTGGAATATGTAAGTCATTGGATAATTCTTGTAAAGAACAATTATTTTTTTGAATGACCATTTGTAGAACAAGTAACTCTTTTTTTCTTGCTTCAATTAGCATAAATACCTCCTTTTTATTCTGTTTTTGTATATAGTTAGACAAAAACTGTGAGTGGAAAGTCATTTCAGTCTGTGTTATTCTCACAGAGTGTCGCCTTCTTTTTTATATAACGTTATTTAATTTTTTTGTTACCTTGTTTATTCTATTGTTTATTTCCTAGGGTATTTTGTCAAGATATTCTTGTTTTTAAGGCGGAAAAATTGATTTTAATGGATATAACTAAATATGTTTTGATAATTATCAATAATATTTTTAGAATTATTTATGTTATTTATTTATGGGTAGATGAAAAGAGACGGAGGTAAGAATGATGGGGAGAGTAACAAATTATAGTAAAGAATATTTGCTGTTCAAAAGTATGGTATACGTGGAAGAATATGGAATGAAGTCAATTACTGCAAGAGAGTTAGCAGAGTTCTGCGGTTGTTCTACATACCCGATTTATACACATTTCAAATCAATCAGCGGGTTAAAAGAGAAGATATTAGAAGAAATCACTGTTTATTTTGAAAACTACTTAGCTGAATGCAGTTCCGATGATGTTTTAAGCATTGTCTACTTATTGAAAGATTTTTTTTCTATCCATGAAAGTATTCGTGAAATCATTGCAAAATCTGATTTAGACATGGATTCGCTATTTAAGCGGCCATTTTTCTCATATGTCAAAGGTCACACGAAGATCAAAGAAGAAAAGTCGCTTGAATTGGTATGGCTTAATGCATTGGGAAGTTTGCGCTCAGATGATTCTTCTCAAGATTTTCTTGAAATGATGAACGCTGTTTGGGATAAAAACGAGGTGACGGATGAATACTTGGAAAATATCTTAAAGGAACAGTCACCTTAGGCAGCAACATGAAAAAGTAGATCAGCCACCTTTATTTTTCGTAAAAAAGATTGTAAAATGTCTAACGAAACATTGGAATGAAGGAGGAAGCGACAACGTTACCACAGCAATTTATCAAAAAATATCGTCTTCTTTTAGGCGAAGAAGCATCCGATTTTTTTTCTGCGCTTGAACAAGGAAGCGTGAAAAAAGGATTTCGGTGGAATCCACTAAAACCGGCAGGATTGGACATGGTCCAAACTTACCATAGCGAAGAATTACAACCCGCTCCCTACAGCAATGAGGGATTTCTTGGCACTGTCAATGGAAAGTCTTTCCTCCATCAAGCTGGGTATGAATATAGCCAAGAACCAAGTGCAATGATCGTTGGAACAGCTGCTGCAGCAAAACCCGGTGAAAAAGTTTTGGATTTGTGTGCGGCTCCCGGTGGTAAATCAACCCAATTAGCTGCTCAAATGAAGGGGAAAGGGTTATTAGTGACGAATGAGATCTTTCCGAAACGTGCGAAGATTTTATCAGAAAATATAGAACGATGGGGAGTTTCGAACGCAATAGTGACAAATCATGCACCCGCAGAACTTGTCCCTCATTTTTCGGGCTTTTTTGATCGGATCGTGGTTGATGCTCCTTGTTCAGGAGAAGGAATGTTCCGAAAAGATCCAAATGCAATAAAAGAGTGGACAGAAGAATCTCCGCTATACTGTCAAAAACGTCAGCAAGAGATTTTGTCTTCAGCAATAAAAATGCTAAAAAATAAAGGACAACTGATTTATTCGACTTGTACGTTTGCACCAGAAGAAAATGAAGAGATCATTAGCTGGCTTGTAGAAAATTATCCAGTAACGATTGAGGAGATTCCTTTGACTCAATCCGTTAGTTCAGGACGTTCTGAATGGGGAAGCGTAGCTGGTTTGGAAAAAACAATACGTATATGGCCTCATAAAGATCAGGGTGAAGGACATTTTGTTGCAAAGCTGACTTTTCATGGACAAAATCAGATGCATAAAGAAAAGAAGACACGAAAAAAAAGTAAAGTGCAAATGACAAAAGAGCAGGAAAAACTCTGGACGGAGTTTTCAAATGATTTTCATTATGAAGCTACTGGAAGACTTTTAGTGTTCAACGACCATCTTTGGGAAGTTCCTGAGTTAGCCCCTTCTCTCGATGGTTTAAAAGTCGTACGTACAGGTTTGCATTTAGGAGATTTCAAAAAGAATCGATTTGAACCTAGCTATGCATTAGCGCTTGCTACAAAAAAGATAGAGAATATACCTTGCTTGCCGATCACTCAAAAGGAATGGCAATCTTACACAGCAGGAGAAACATTTCAACGTGATGGGAATCAAGGATGGGTTTTGCTAGTATTAGATAAGATACCTGTCGGATTTGGGAAACAAGTAAAAGGAACAGTAAAGAACTTTTTCCCTAAAGGATTGAGATTTCACTGAGTGGATTAGTTCGTTTATTTTTTTGTCTATGCTATGATGGAGATAGATAAAAAGGAGCTGATACTTATGAAAACATCAACAAAAGTAACAATCGGATTAAGCGTAGCAGCCGCTGCCAGTGTAGCGACAGCAGTCGTTGTATCGGGAAAAGTAATGGAAAAGATCCATCATATGACTACTCGGACGAAAGTAAAAAAATTCGTCTATGACAAATTTGATGGAAATGAAAAATTACTAGAAATCGTAGATGGTCTTTCAGATAGTGACTTGGATTCTTTGATGGGAATGTTAGCAAAAATCAAATCAGGAAAAAAGAAAATCTCTGTTTATGGTGATTCAATCAAAGATTCAACCGAAGATGTAAAAGACCGGCTAATGCATTTTGTTGAAAAAATGATGTAAGAGAAACTAGCTTTTGAACACTATTCATTCGAAATAAGGGGTTGTGACAAAATTATTGTCACAACCCCTTTAATCTATCTTTAATTATGTTCATGAAGCAATAAAAGATAGCAAAACAGTAAATCGTTGGCTTTTTTTAGATTGAAACCAGACTGTTCTTGAAATTTTTCGATTCGATATTTTAAAGTATTACGATGAAGAAACAGTGTTTTTGCAGCAGAGCTGACATTGCCTAATTCATTCCATAATTCTTGAATGATCACTTCCATTTCATTTTGTTTGATCAGTTCTATGTAACTTTTGATCAACTTACTATCTTTTACAGTATCTTTTGTATAATAATGTAAAGCCACATCTTGCATAGAAAAAGTACGGCTGTGAGTATAAAGATTGTTTTGCTCTGTTAAAAAAATTTTTCTTTCTTCAGCAAACAAAGGGACGAGGTCGGTGCCAGGTGAATGGAAAGAACCAACGAATACAGACGTTGTCGTATCAAAATCAGCATCTAAAGATAGAAAAATACCGTTGATTTCAGTAGCATCAAGATAATCACGGTTTATTTGTTCGACTAAGAGCGCATCTGTGTCTGTATAAAAAAAGAAATCAGCAGAATAGCGAAATAATTCCAAAATAGTATCTTGCCATTCTTTTTTTAAGAATTCTCCTTTTGATTCGACGTGAAGCTGGATCAAACGAAAGCTTTTTTCTTGAACACAAGAAGCATCTTTAAAAAGATAGTGATACCATGGGTGTTTTTTTTGATCGTTGATTACAGGGAATAACGCTTTCAAAAGGCTGGTTTCTTGTTGAGATAATGAATCTTGTTTGATCCAGATAAAAGCATCATCAATTGCAAAAGAAAGGATATCCGCTTCTGATGCTGGAGAGTTTTTTTTCTGTGCTTGTGGGTAAAGAGCAAGTAATTTATCCATTTTCATCTTGTTCACCTCTTGTATTTATTTTACCATAGAAAAAAAAGTTAGTTACAGCCTTTTTATCATATGCTAAAGTAAAACAAGAAAAAACAAAGGCAGGGAAGGGTAATTGGTAAATACAAATCTTGATGCAGTAGAAAAAGAAAAATGGATGCGCCTTGCATTGGCAGAAGCAAAGAAAGCAGAAATGCTTCATGAAGTTCCGATTGGAGCAGTGGTTGTATTGGATGGAAAAGTGATTGGAAGAGGATATAACCTTAGAGAAACCACGCAAGATGCTACTACACATGCAGAAATGCTTGCAATCAAGGAAGCCTGTGAAAAAGTGGGAAGCTGGCGCTTGGAAGATGCTGCACTTTTTGTTACCTTAGAGCCTTGTCCTATGTGCAGCGGCGCGATGATTTTGTCTCGTGTAGCAGAAGTTTATTTCGGCGCGTATGATCCAAAAGGCGGAACAGCCGGTACCTTGATGAATCTTTTGGAGGACGAGCGGTTTAACCACCAAGCATATGTAGAAGGTGGTATTTTAGAAGACGAATGTGGGATGATTTTGACTGACTTTTTCCGAAAGCTCCGCCAGCGAAAAAAGAAATTAAAAAAAGACTGGTCAACGAATGAAAAATAAGGTATACTATTCTTTGCCGAAAGGCTAGGACAATGGTGGGCTTGTGAAGCGTGTCAGGTCTGGAAGGAAGCAGCACTAAGCAGGTTCCGCCATGTGTCTGATTATAATGAAACGACAACAGACTTTCGGGTCTGTTTTTTTTATTTTTATAGTACTGTAAAAATGAATGTTCCTGATTTTTTAGCCAGACTGATTTATCGAATATTGTACTTATACAATTTGCTTCAAGGCAGGAAAAACTCTGAAATAGAGCTTGTTTCAATGGAAGAAAAAGCTGCCTATGGTATGATAAAGATAAAGAGAGGCGAGAGGGTACATGGAAAAAATAGTGATTTTACATACGAATGATCTGCATTCTCATTTAGAAAATTGGCCAAGGATCAGAAGGTTTTTGGATCAACGTAAACGAGAAAACGAAAAGAAAGAAAAAACGACAACGATTGCAGTAGATCTAGGTGATTTTGTGGATCGTTGGCATCCATTGTCAGAAGCAACGAATGGACAGGAAAATATCTTGCTGATGAATGAAGTTGGTTATGATGCAGCGACGATAGGAAACAATGAAGGCGTAGGAAATTCCAAAGAAGAGTTGAATCATTTATACGATCATGCTGAGTTTGATATCATCCTGGATAACTTATTCGATAAAAATACGCTCCAGCCACCGGCATGGACGAAACCATATAAAATCATTACAACGAAACACCAGACGAAAATCGGACTAATTGCATTTACTGCTCCATTTCCGCTTACTTATAATCCGAATGGCTGGGACATACGGAATCCTTATGATATTTTGCCAGAATTAGTCGAAGATTTACGTTCACAAGTGGATGTTTTAGTTTTGATGAGTCATCTCGGGATTCAGGATGATTTCCAAATTGCAAAAGAAATACCAGCAATTGATGTTATTTTAGGATCGCACACCCATCATTTATTCAGAGAAGGTCACGTAATCAATGATGTCCAAATAGCAGCCGCTGGAAAGTACGGGCAGTATGTCGGTGAAGTCCATTTAACCATCGATGAAGAGAAAAAAATCCTTAAGCATTCAGCCAAAGCCATCCCTACCGAAACAATGACAGCTTTTACAGAAGATGAACAAGAAATAAATAGTTATCTAGAACGTGGGCATGAATTATTAAAAGAAAAAGAAGTAGCAGATTTGCCATTTTCTCTGAGTCTAGATATCTTCAATGAGCATTCGTTTATCCAAGTAGCCCTTGAGGCGGTGAAAGAACGAGGAAAGACGGAAGCAGCAATATTAAACAGTGGTCTGTTTTTAACTGAAATTCCAAAAGGGCGGGTCAATCAGGATCAGCTTCACACTGCGTTGCCGCATCCGATGCACTTGTTAAATGTCACATTGGGTGGAAATGATCTGATCCGCTTAGTTTTAGAAATAGAAAAAAATCGTAACTTTTTACGTAACTATCCTATGAAGGGAATGGGATTTCGCGGTAAGATTTTTGGGCAGATGGTCTATAATGGAATCACATATGATTCTATTAACCATCAAGTCTTTTGGAAGAACAAGCCAATCGATCTGAATAAAAATTATACTTTTACTACCGTAGATCATTTGATGTTTGTTCCATTTTTTCCAACGATTGAGATTGCTGGAAAAAATGAATTTTTGTTCCCTGAATTTATCCGAAGTGTGGTAGGAGATTACTTGAAAGCTCACTACCCAATCAAATAAAAACAAGGTATAATAAAAAAGATAGGTGGTGAACGCATGTCTGCAAAACAAAATGAACAGCAGAACGTTGAGCATAAAACAGAAATTGCTAAGAAAAAATCATCAGCTGAACAGGAAACAACAGTCACCGAAGAACTGACAGCTGCTTTGGAAGAAATCGTTGAGGAGCCTAAAGCAGAAAAAGTCAAAGGCGAGCTAGTGACACTGTTAGATGACAGTAATTTTTTGATAGGTGAAAGACATTATCGGCTTGTGTCCGATTATCGTGAAGGATTTAATGCAGAAAAGCTTGGAGAACGTTACAGTGATGTACTAGCCCGATATGATTATATCGTAGGAGATTGGGGTTATGAACAACTACGCCTAAAAGGATTTTTCCAAGCGGATAATCGACGGGCGCATCCAGATCAGCGAATCGATTCCTTGGAAGACTATCTTTACGAATATTGCAATTTTGGTTGTGCGTATTTTGTCATCGAGAGAATCGGCGGTAAAAAAGAAAAGACAACTCAGCGCCGAAAAAAGAAAAAAAACCATAATCGTGCGTATATCGATGAGAAAAAAGGACCAGTCGCATCTAATCGCAAAAAACCGGTTATTAAAAATCGAAAAACAGAGTCAGCAAAAACCTCTGAAAAAGTAAAAAAACAAGAACAACCTAAACAAGTAGAAAAAACAAAAACAGCATTTACGATAAGAAAAAGGGAAGAGTAGTGGATGAATGGACTATAAAGGATATTTAATTGATTTAGACGGAACGATTTATCGTGGGACACAACCCATACCGGCCGGTAAACGATTTGTGGAAGAATTGCAAAAAAGAAAATTACCTTTCTTGTTTGTTACCAATAACACGACTAAGTCACCAGAAACAGTAGCTAATCGTCTAGCAGATGAGTTTGACATTCATGTAGCTCCAGAGACAGTCTACACAGCTACTTTGGCAACAATCGATTTTATGAAAGCAGATGGAAAAGGGAAAAAAGTCTATGTTATCGGAGAAGCAGGATTGATTGACTTGATTTTAGCTGCCGGATTTACATGGGAAGAAGAGGCTCCTGACTATGTAGTGGTAGGCTTAGATAATTATCTGACCTATGAAAAAGTAGTTAAAGCAACACTTGCTATTCAAAAAGGTGCTACTTTCATTGGAACGAACCCAGATAAGAATATACCTACTGAACGCGGCCTTCTTCCTGGAGCAGGGTCAGTCATCTCTTTTGTAGAGACAGCAACCCAAACGCCGCCGATCTACATCGGAAAACCAGAAGCCATCATTATGGATAAAGCCGTTGAAGTATTAGGGCTGCAAAAAGAAGAAGTAATCATGGTTGGAGATAACTATGAAACAGATATCCAAGCTGGGATACGCAATAATATAGATACTTTGCTCGTTTTATCAGGTTTTACAAAAGAAGAAGATGTACCTGGGTTGCCTATCCCAGCTACCTATGTGAAACAATCACTGGATGAATGGAGCTTCTAATATGAAAAATTCGAGATGGCAGTGGATGGAATATGCTGGATTGTTCAGCCTATTTCTGACACTGATCAGTCTGGCAGTTGGTGTGACGATCAACTTTCGACCACTATACGTATTTGATATCGGACATTTGCAAATTTTGGATTATACTTCTTTAGATCAAGAGACGTTACTGAAAAATTTTGATCACCTAATGAATTATCTCAATAATCCCTTCAAAACCATCCTCAGCTTGCCAGATTTCCCAGTTTCTGCTAGCGGAGCCCATCACTTTTATGAAGTGAAAATTTTGTTTTTAGTGGATTATGCTGTGTTTTTCATCACTTTGATCCCGAGTATTTTGTTTATCAAATATTTGCAAAAGAATGATCGGCTTTGGCGGTTGATTCGTCCGTTTCAAATCGGCATGTTACTGCCAGTTGTTTTCGGTTTTTTCATGATGATAGGATTTGATCGCTTTTTTATCCTTTTTCATGAAACGTTTTTCAACAACGATGACTGGTTATTCGATCCCGTTACTGATCCAATCATCAATGTACTTCCAGAAGAATTTTTCATGCATAGCTTTATCTTATTTTTTGTATTATTAGAATTATTTTTTGCTGTTTTTCTTTTCTTAGGAAAAAATAGCTTGAAACAAACAAAAAAGAAAGAACTCGTCTAAATAGACGTTTTCTTTCTTTTTTGTTGAATTATTGAGTAAGGCGACTTCTTTTTTCTGGTTCTTTGTGTGCTAATCGACTGGCAGCAGCAGCGGCGATCGCTCCGACGATATCATCTAAGAAGGTATGGACATGAACGCCATCGTGGCTGTTTAGTTCTTTTAAAATACCAGGTTTCACCTTGTCGATATAACCATAATTCGTAAAGCCGATCGTACCGTAAACATTCACGATTGACAAGGCTAGGATCTCATCGATACCGTAAAGGCCTTCGTCATCTTCGATAATATGTTGCAACGGACTCATCAATTTTTTCTTTTCTGCTAATATATCTAATTGGATTCCAGTGATAATGGCGTTATGTACTTCACGCTTTGTTAGCACGCTGTTGACACTTTCAGTACAATCCGCCAAAGTCAAATCAGAAATATAGTCTTTTTGTAAAAACATGACAAGTTGTGCGATATCTTCTACAGTTACGCCACGTTCCTTCAATAGTTCTCTTGCCTTTTCTTCTAAAGTCTCAGTTTTGACGACCATATTATTGCTCCCCCTTTATTTTTTCTTTCTCTATTTCATGTTAACGGAACATGAAAAAAATGCAAGAAACTGCTTTCGGGTTTAACTTGAAATGCAAAGAGATATAAAAAATCAACTAGGACGAAGATTTTTATCGTATAAGCTTGTGCTGTGACCAGGCTGAGTTCGTTCCTTTGGATTAATATAGTGTAAAGCGTTGTTCACTGCAGTAGGTGCTTCACCGAGCCCAGTAGCAATCAGTTTCACTTTTCCTTCATAGGTACAGATGTCACCAGCTGCATAAACGCCTGGAATAGAAGTAGACATATCTGATTTTACAGTAATGGCATTTCTGGTACTATCAAGTCCCCAAGAAGAAAGATGTTCTAAATTAGAAGAGAATCCATAATTGACGATCAGAGAATCAATCATCAAATCAATCGTCTCGTCACTTTTCACTTTTTTTAACCGGATATCTGTCAGTTCCCCATTATTGCCTGATAATCCATCGATGAGATAGGGAGTAAGCAAGTTGACAGATGAAGATTTCAAGCGTGATACACTATGTTCGTGCGCACGAAATTCCGGGCGACGATGAATCAAGTAAACTTCGCTTGCAATAGGCTCTAACATCAACGCCCAATCGATAGCAGAATCACCACCTCCAGCAATAGCGACTTTTTTTCCAGCATACTTCATCAAATCATTCACGAAATAATCCAATCCGTGGTTTTCAAATGATTCAGCATTATCTAAATTCAATTTTCTTGGCTGGAATGAACCATTTCCTAAAGCTAAAATGACTGCTTTGGAATAATGGATGCCTTTATTTGTAGTAATCTCGATAACTTCGTCTTCACGAGTAAGCGAGAGAACTTCTTCTTTTAAATGGAATGTATGGTTAAAAGTAGTTAATTGTTTTTCTAATTGATCGATTAATTCACTTGCTTTTATTGCTGGATACCCAGGAATATCGTAAATATATTTTTCGGGATACAAAGTTGCTAATTGACCACCAAGTTGAGGTAGACTGTCAATGATTTTTGTTTTAGCTTGGCGCATTCCTGCGTAAAAAGCGGCAAACATCCCTACAGGACCTGCACCGATGATTGTAATGTCATAGATTTCCATAAAAATTCCTCCCTTTTCACACTATAGCAGAATTTAATTGAGAATGCTTCTCAAAAATGTTTGAATTCGAAATCGAAACGGTAAGTTATAGAATGTATCTAGTGATGAAAAATAAAAGAAAACAAATCTAGTATTTTTACGAGAGGTTAGGTATTATGTTATTATTATTATGAAGTATGCAAATATTAGGAGGAAACAATATGGCATTCCCACAACTAGATTTAAAAAGTGAAAAAGGACCAAAAGCTGTTATCAAAACAAACCGTGGTGACATTACTGTTCAATTATTCCCTGAACTAGCACCGAAGACGGTTCAAAATTTCATTGAACTTTCCAAAAATGGTTATTATGATGGCGTGATTTTTCACCGCGTTATTCCTGATTTCATGATCCAAGGCGGCGATCCAACTGGAACAGGAATGGGTGGCGAAAGTATTTATGGCGAAAGTTTTGAAGATGAATTCAGTCGTGAACTGTTCAACCTTCGCGGAGCTTTATCTATGGCAAATTCAGGTCCAAACACAAACGGAAGCCAATTCTTTATTGTAAATAACACAAATGTGCCAGCTAATATGCTTGGACAACTAGAAGGTGCTGGATTCCCATCAGAAATCATTGAAGCGTATAAAGGTGGCGGAACTCCTTGGCTAGATTTCCGACATACAGTCTTTGGACATGTACTAGAAGGGATGGACACAGTAGATGAAATCGCAAATGTACAACGTGGTCCACAAGACCGACCTGTACATGATGTAGTGATTGAAACAATTGAAATTTCAGAATAGTTTGGTATGGTACGGAGTAATTATGAAAAAGGACGAAACCTAGTAAGGTCTCGTCCTTTTATTTTGAATAAATGATTTAATCGATTGTCTCTAAAGCATACTTGATTCGATTAAGTCCTTCCAGTAAAGTTTCTTCTGGACAAGCAATATTCAAGCGCATATGCCCATGACCGGAAGGACCAAACGTGATGCCAGGATTTAATACGACTTTTCCTTTCCGAACAAGAGTGTTCTCCAATTCTTGGTCGTCTGAAATATAGGCGGTAAAATCTAACCACATTAAGTAAGTTCCTTCAGGGTTCATTATTCTCACTTTCGGAAGATACTGTTCAAAAAACTGATTAACTGTTTGAACATTTTTTTCTAGATAAGGAATCAGTTGGCTTAACCATTCTCCACCCGTCTCATAAGCCGCTTGGGTTCCAATCAGTCCAAAAGTGTTGATTTCGTGCTGTTGGTTCATCACTAAATGTTTTTCAAAATCAGCTTTCATCTCTGGATTTTTGATAAATACCATTGAATTTTTGATTGCAGCTAGATTGAAAGTCTTGGTTGCGGAAGTAAAAGCAACTAGTAGATCATCTAAATTAGGATCAATCGTTAGCATGGAAGTAAATGTATGATCGAATAAAGTTAAATCTTGATGGATCTCGTCACTAAACAGAATCACTTGATGTTTTAAACACAATTCGCTTAACTGTTTCAATTCTTCTTTGCTCCAAACACGCCCTCCAGGATTGTGAGGATTGCATAAAATCATTGCTTTTACATTGTTTTCTTCGATTTTTTTCTCCATGTCAGACAAGTCCATGATGAAATGATTATTTTTTTCTAGCAAAGAGCTTCGAACGATGTGACGTTGATTTGTTTCTATAATAGAGGAAAATGGAGGATAAACTGGGTCATGAATCAAAATAGAATCGCCTGGTTTTGTAAAAGTTTGTACTGCTGCAGCTAAACTAGTTAACACACCACTTGTAAAAACGATATTTTCTTTCGTCAACTCCACAGCATGGTGTTGGCGTTCCCAATGAATGATAGCCTGATATAGTTTATCAGACAGAGTGGCATAACCAAAGATTCCATGTTTGATGTATTCACTAAACGCTTTAGCTACCCCACCGGGAGACAAGAAGTCCATATCTGCTACCCACAAAGGAAGTAAGTCATCCATTTGATATGTCTCAGCAATTGCGTCCCATTTTACACTTTCTGTATCTTTTCTTGAAATCTGTTTATCAAATTCGATCATCTTAAGACCTCCAGTCATTTTCGTCGCTTCTTTTTTTGAGCTATTTACAGTATAATGATAAATGCGAAGAGAGGGAAGTAGATGACTTATAAAATTGGACAAATAATTGAAGGAAAAGTGACAGGGATACAGCCTTATGGCGCATTCGTTTCTCTTGATAACGAGACGCAAGGACTTATTCATGTTTCAGAAGTACAATCCGGTTATACGAAAAATATCCATTCATTGTTAAAAGTCGGACAGCCAGTAACAGTTCAGATCATCGACATTGATGAATATTCCAAAAAAATCAGTTTATCTTTAAGAACGTTAGAAAAAACAAATCCAGCTGTTCCATATCGCAGAAAAAGGTATTTCACGAATAAAAATCGTAAGATCGGATTTACCACTATTGCGGAGCAGTTACCTATTTGGATAGAAGAAGCATTATCTGAACTAGAACGGAAAGAAAATAAGAAATAAAAAGTGTATTTTTTCTGAAAATGTGCTAGAATTTTTATGTAAGCCATAGAACAAGTTGATCGAGGTGGAAATTTTGGCAAGCAAAAGAGTTGCTGGTACAATTATGTTGCATTTGGAGGATGGTACTAAAAAATTTTTGGTCCATTCAATTGATGACAAGTTGGAATTTGCGTTAGCGGAACTTTCTGAAGGAAAGACTGGTTTAGCGAATATACTTAATTTCTTAAAAGAAATAGTTCATATCGATGTTAGCAAGATTAGTTTGATGGAATTGACAAATACACATATTAAAGAGGAAAATGTTCCGTTGTTTGTCTTTGAAACTGAACAAAAGAATCAAAGAGAAGAATTAGGCGAAGGATATATTTGGGAAGAACCAGGTCAAATGCGCTCTGTTCTTGGAACTTACGAAGTAGAGGGAGTGCCTTTCTTCTAAAATACAGATTAAGCGAACAAAGAAGTTTGAATTTTTTTCAAACTTCTTTTTTTATTGTTTGGTCCAAAAAATACAATGAAATGTTCTGCTAAAGATAGTTTTTTAGTGCATTTTATTTTCAAAATATGTTGAAAACGGTTGTATAACGAATAATAATAATTGATCGAAAAATCATTTCACAAAGTAATGCTTAATTTATAGTTGACCAAGGAAGAAATACATGATAAATTTAACAGCGTTGATTCTGAAGTGGATGTTATATCACATTTCTAAAAAATTTAAAAAATAGTTATTGACATGTTACTAACGACATGATAAGATAACTGAGTCGTTAAAAAAGAACCACTTGCGAAGCTTGATTCTATCGAAAAAAACTTCAAAAAAGTTCTTGACAAATAACAAACGATAAGTTATGATAAATGAGTTGCTGAAAGATTTCGAAAAACGAAATCGAAAAAAACTTTTAAAAAAGAGTTGACAATCGCTTGTCTCTCTGATATGATATAAAAGTTGCTACGGCAGCCAAAAACGAATCGGGAAACACTCCC